>JAJECZ010000165.1 GCA_022821735.1 Alphaproteobacteria bacterium
GGACCGGGACGAGACCGACCGGATCGCCTGGAACCTCCTGAACACGCCCGAGTTCCAGCGCCTGCGCCGCATCCGCCAGCTCGGCTTTTCCGACCTCGTCTTCCCCGGCGCAACCCACAGCCGCTTCGCCCACAGCATCGGTGTCTATTACATGGCCCGGCGGCTGGCGGAAGTCATCGCGCGCCGCCGCGAGGGCGGGCGGGACCCCGAACGGGAGCGGGTCGCGCTGTTGGCCGCCCTTCTGCACGACATCGGCCACGGGCCATTCAGCCATGCCTTCGAGGCGGTTGCCAGGGCGCTGAAGCAGCCCAAAAGGCATGAAGCGTGGAGCGCCGAGATCATTCAGGGCGATACACAGGTGAACCGCGTGCTCCGGGACGTGAGCGAAGACCTGCCGCAGCGTATCGGTGCGCTCCTCGAAGGTGCGGAGCCGAAGGACATCTACAGCGTCATCGTCTCAAGCCAATTCGACGCGGATCGTCTCGACTACATCCAACGCGACCGGCTGATGACAGGAGTCGAGTTCGGTCATATCGACCTCGACTGGCTGCTCGATTGCCTGGAGGTCGGACTGGTAACGGTCGGCAGGGAGGGGCCGGAGGAAACAGCCTGCCTCTATCTCGGGCCGAAAGGTATCCAAGTGGCCGAAGAGTATCTGGAAGCCCGGTTCCGACTCTATCGTATGGTTTATATGCACAAGACGACGCGCGCTGCCGAAAGGATGCTCGAAGCCGCACTTCGGGAGGCGGCAGAACGGATTCGCCACTGTCGTCTGGAGAACCGGGATCCGGTACTGCGTTATCTTGCTTCGGAAGAACCGGTGCTCGGCGACTACCTCGATCTCGACGATGCGGCGGTATGGGCGACGTTGTCGACTTGTGCGGGATGGAAGCATGAGCGCATCGCCGGCTTGGCGCGGCGTTTGAGGCAACGGTCGCTTTACAAATGCGTGGATGTGGGCTCCCGCCCCGGCGGGGCAGGTAACCTGTGGCAGCGCTTCCGGCGCAAGCTCGATGAACATGCGCCTATATGGCGGGCGGAAGTGCTTTTCGACGATGAGCAAGTGTCGTCCTACAAGTGGTATCCTTTCGACGATTCGTCCGCGCTCGGTAAGGTCTTGGTCAAGACACAACCGGACGCGCCCGAACCGGAGGATATCGCCGACATATCCCCGATTGTCGGGGCCTTGCGGCGCGGAGAACGAATCCAGAGGGCTTATGTGCCGGATGCAGAGCGAGCAGAAGAGTTGCAAGCAATTCTGAGGGAGGCGGAAGGATGAACGCGGAGGAGGTCGTTGTCGGTCTGGTGGCCCTGAACGACAAGGAACTGATCGGCCGGACGCGGTTGCAGAAGACGATCTATCTTCTGGACCGTTGCGGGGCGGAATTCGGGCTGCCGTTCGAATATTACCGCTACGGCCCCTATTCATTCGAGTTTGTCGGCGGCCTGAACGATGCGCTGGCAGATGAGCGTATCGAGGTCGAGGAAAAGCCGGGGCGCCACAAAGTGCCCTATGCGATCTTCAGGACGGACGCGGAACGGCCGAAGACCTTGGGAAACCTTCCTGCCGAACGGGCCGTTTCCCTGCTGGGCCGGATGAAATACGTTTCCGACTTCGTTCTGGAGCTTGCCGCGACCATCGTTTTCCTGCGAGACGAATGGCACTATTACGGCAAGAACAAGGTTTCCACCGCCGATGCAATGAGCGCAGCTGTCGAGGAAACGAAAAGACGCAAATCGCTTAAGGCGACGCCGGAGCGGCTGGACCAGGCGCTCACCCTGTTGCGCGACCTCGGCCTTGTGGAAGCCCCGGCTCCGGCCAGCGGCCGGTAGCGCGCCCCCTCTATACCGGCGGTCGTCGGCCGGAACCCGTGGCGGCAGCCCCGCCGGCCCGGCGCTCAGGCGGTCTGCGCGGGCTGGCGGAGGAGGGCGCGGGCGCGGTTGTTCCTGCCGGCCAGGCCGTGGCGCTTCAGGAAGCGCTGCAGCGTCCCCGCGCTGAAACGGATCCCCTCGGCCGCCAGCGCGTCCCGCAACCCGTAGCTGGAAAGCCACGGCTGCGCCGCCAGGATGCGGAAGACGGCGTCCCGGTGGCGCTCGACCCCCGGCTTCCCGCCGCCCTGCCTGCCGGGCCGCAGATGGCCGACCTCCCGGAACTGCTTCAGCCACCGCTGGACGCTTCTCTCCCGCACCCCGTAGGTCCGCGCCGCCGCAGCGGCGGTCTGGCCGCCGCGCAGCACGGCCGCCACCGCAAGGCCGCGGACCTCCATGCTCGCGGCCCGGCCCTGCTTCGGCGCCGGCAGCGTGCCCTCCGGCAGCGCGCCGGTCCCCGGTTCGTTCGGTTCGTTCGCCATCGGTCGTTCTCCCATTCTCGTTTCGACCCGCCGGCGCCCTCTCCGGGTCGCGGGCGACAGGTTCGGCGTTGCAAGGCCCCGTCCGGGGCCGGCGCGGGCCGACAGGTTCCGCGCTGCAAGGCCCTCGTCCGGGGTTCGCGCAGGCGCACCTCACCGGTTTGCCGGCATGCCCTCGGCCGGCGGCCCGGCGGGTGATGCGGGCGCGCTGTGCGCTGGAGCGGCGACCCCGTCTGCCGCTCCCGGAGGCTGCGATGGGCCCCGGCAGCCACGCCCGCTGCGTTTCGGACTGCGTGAGAACAAATATAGAAGAAACGCGGCGAATGTCAACCGCTTTACGGAATTATTTCCAGGAACCGTTTCATACCGCCGGCGGTCTGTCGGAACCGATGGCGCCGCCTCCTCCACCCCGCCCCGGCCGGCTACCGGATTCGCACATCTCGTCCCTGCTTGTATCCGGCGCGCTCGCGGGCCCCGGTTACTGCCCGCTCTGCGCTCTCTTTCGTCGCCCCGGCCCCCGAGCCGGGGCCCATCCCTGACTCGCGCCACCGCCGCAGCCGGTGGAGAGCAGGCTCATCCGTTGAAACTGCCGCCAGGACCGAGGCTGGGCCCCGGCTCGGG
>JAJECZ010000044.1 GCA_022821735.1 Alphaproteobacteria bacterium
GGGACTGCCGCTACGCCTTCTTCGCCGACATATCGGTGAGATGCCGGATACGGTCCGCAAGGTAAGGATGGCCGCGCACCTTGTCGTGGAAGCGCGTGTCGGCGGTCACAACCGGATATTGGGTATGGATGGCGAGCGCGAGGTAGAAGCAGTCGTAAACCGGATGGTCCAGATCGCCCGCCAGCCGCGTTGCCGCCGCCGTGAGGTCGGGCGCTTACGACATAGCCGGTTACGCCGCGCTTTCTCTGTCCCGGTCCGTTCGTATCGCGGCTGTGCTATCGACCGAGGAGCGAAGCCGCCGCCGCAGCGAGGCTGCACGCGCGGCAAACTCTTCTTCCGTTCCAGGCAGCGTTTCGCGCAGGATTGTCCGGTGCTCCGCTTCGGCGGACCGCCCGTTAGCCGCCGCGCGCCGTTTCAGTGCGCCCACGACTTCCTCGATCAGCTTCCTCACGGTGAGTTGCACCATCCGGTCTGCCTTCGACGCTTCGCCTTCTCAGGCATCGAACACATATGCGACTCATTCATGTCTGGCAATCCGGACGGGCGTCGCCATTGCGCAGCGCGGGCTTCGCTCCTAGATAGGGTCCCGCCGCTGCCGGGAGCGGCGTTTGGAGGTCGCGGGCAGGCCATGGGCATTCCCTTCGTCAAGATGCACGGGCTCGGCAATGATTTCGTCGTGCTGGATGCGCGCGCCCGGCCGCTCGACTGGTCCGAGGAAGGCTACCGCCGCGTGGCGGACCGGCGCACGGGCATCGGCTGCGACCAGTTCATGGTGCTGCGCCCGCCCGTGCGCGGCGGCGATGTCTTCATGGAGATCCGCAACGCCGACGGCGGCAAAGTCGAGGCCTGCGGCAACGGCACGCGCTGCGTGGCGGCGCTCATGTTCGACGAGCGCATGCGGGGCGAGGCGGCGGTCGAGACCGTCGCGGGAACGCTCCGGGCGGCGCGCGCGGAGGCCGGGCTGGTGCGGGTCGATATGGGGCCGGCGCGGCTCGCCTGGGACGAGATTCCGCTCGCCGGTCCGGCCGACACGCTCCGTCTGGATTTGGCTTATGGCCCGCTGGCGGGGCCGACGGCGACGAATATCGGCAACCCGCATGCGACCTTTTTCGTGGAGGATGCCGGGGGCGTGGACCTGGAACGCTGGGGCCCCGAGATCGAGCATGACGCAACGTTTCCGGAGCGCGCCAATGTGGGCGTGGCCCACATGGAGGGACGGGACGCCATGCGGCTGCGCGTCTGGGAGCGCGGTGTCGGAATCACCCGCGCCTGCGGCACCGGCGCCTGCGCGGCGGTCGCGGCCGCCGTCCGGCGGGGCCTTGGCGGGCGGCGGATGGAGGTGCGGCTTGACGGCGGGCCGCTCTTCATCGAATGGCGCGAGAGCGACGGCCACCTGCTGATGACCGGGCCGGCCGCGGTGAGCTTCCGGGGCGAGCTCGAGGCGCATGTGCCGGAGGCGGCGCCGTGACCGCAGAGATCGTCACCTTCGGCTGCCGCCTGAATGCCTGGGAGTCCGAGGCCATGCGCCGGCTGACGGCCGAGGCCGGGCTTTCGGACGCCCTGGTCTTCAACACCTGCGCGGTGACGGCCGAGGCCGAGCGGCAGGCGCGGCAGGCGATCCGCAAGGCCCGGCGCGAACGGCCCGGCGCGCAGATCGTGGTGACCGGATGCGCCGCGCAGATCGCGCCGGAACGCTGGCTCGCGATGGAGGAAGTGGACCGGGTCGTCGGCAATGCCGAGAAGCTGACCGCCGAGGCCTGGAAGCCGGATGCGCCGCCGGCGCTGGTGGACGACATCATGAGCGTGCGCGAGACGGCGGCGCACCTGCTCGACGGGTTCGGCGGCCGGGCGCGGGCCTTCGTGCAGGTGCAGCAGGGCTGCGACCACCGCTGCACCTTCTGCATCATCCCCTACGGCCGCGGCCCCGGCCGCAGCGTGCCGCTCGGCGAGATCGCGGCGCAGGTCCGCCGGCTGCTGGAGGCGGGGGCGGCCGAGATCGTGCTGACCGGCGTGGACATCGCGTCCTGGGGCGCCGACCTGCCGGGCGCGCCCCGGCTCGGGCAGCTGGTCCGCCGCCTGCTGGCGCAGGCGCCGGAGCTGCGCCGGCTCAGGCTTTCCTCCGTCGATCCCGCCGCCGTCGACGACGAGCTTTTCCGGCTGCTGGCCGAAGAGCCCCGGCTGATGCCGCATCTGCACCTTTCCGTGCAGGCGGGCGACGACATGGTGCTGAAGCGCATGAAGCGGCGGCATAATGCGGCCGACGTCGTCTCCCTTTGCGAGCGGCTGAAGGCGTTGCGTCCCGAAATCGCCTTCGGGGCGGACCTGATCGCCGGCTTCCCGACCGAGACCGAAGCGATGTTCGCCGGCAGCCTCGATCTGGTGGAAGCCTGCCCGCTCACCTGGCTGCATGTCTTCCCCTATTCGCCGCGCCGGGGCACACCGGCGGCGCGAATGCCGCAGGTGCCCGCGCCGGTGCGCAAGGAACGCGCCCGCAGGCTCAGGGCCGCCGGCGAGGCGGCGGCCGGGCGCTTCCTCGAGAGCCGCGTCGGCCTGACCGAGCGCGTCGCCGTGGAAAAGGAAGGCGTCGGGCGCACGGAGCAGTTCGCGCCCGCCCGTCTCGAAGGGCCTGCCCCGCCCGGCTCAGTCCGGCGCGCGCGGGTGCGCCGGGTGGAGAAGGAACGGCTGGTCGCGGAGGTGCTGGCGGCGTGAGCTGGCTTCAGCGGCTGAGGCAGGGGCTGTCGCGATCCTCCGACCGCCTCGCCGACGGGATTGCGGGCATCTTCAACCGGCGCCGGCTGGACGATGAGGCGCTGGAGGAGCTGGAAGACCTGCTCATCACGGCAGACCTCGGGCCGGCCACCGCCGCGCGCCTGGCATCCGGCCTGGCGCAGACACGCTTCGGCAAGGAGGTGTCGGGCGAGGAAGTGCGCGGCGTGCTGGCCGACGAGATCGCCGGGCTGCTGGAGCCGGTGGCCCGCCCGCTCATGCCCGATCCGGCGCGCAAGCCCCATGTCATCCTGGTGGTGGGCGTGAACGGCACCGGGAAGACGACGACGATCGGCAAGCTCGCCCACGCCTTCCGCACCGAGGGGCGGTCCGTGCTCCTGGCGGCGGGCGACACCTTCCGCGCGGCGGCGGTGGAGCAATTGCAGCTGTGGGGCGAACGGGTCGGCGCGCCGGTCGTGGCCCGGCCGACCGGGGCGGACGCTGCCGGCCTCGTCTTCGACGCGCACGGACAGGCGATCCGGGACGGGACCGACATCCTGCTGATCGACACGGCCGGGCGGCTGCACAACAAGGCCAACCTGATGGACGAGCTCTCCAAGATCACCCGCGTGATCGCCAAGCAGGACGCGGACGCGCCGCACGACACCGTGCTCACCCTCGACGCCACCACCGGGCAGAACGCGCTGCAACAGGTCCGCGCCTTCCGCGACATGGCGGAGGTGACCGGGCTGGTCGTGACCAAGCTCGACGGCTCGGCCAGGGGCGGCGTCGTCGTGGCGCTGGCGGAGAGCGTCGGCCTTCCGGTCCACGCGGTCGGCGTCGGCGAAGGCAAAGGCGACCTCCGCCCCTTCGCCCCCCGCGACTTCGCCCGCAGCCTGATGGGGCTGGAGTGAGGGGTGGAAGTGGCTAGCCTTTGTTTCGACTTCCCGAAACCAGCCGGGCGATGACGCCTCGCAGGGTGCGGACTTCCTGGCCGGTGAGGCCGGCGCGGGCGAAGATGGCGCGCAGATTGCGCTGGACGGTGGGCTTGAGCTTCGGTTCGCGGTAGTAGCCGGCATCGTCGAGCGCGCCGTCGAGATGGCGCCAGAAGCCCTCGAAGGCTTCCGCCGTGGCAAGCCCGCTCGGCGGCGGCGGTTGGGGCGGCGGGCCGGCCGTGCGCCATTCCCACGCCACCAGGAACACGGCTTGGGCGAGATTGAGCGAGGGGAAGTCCGGGTTGAGCGGCGCCTCGACGATGGCAGCGGCGAGGCCCGCCTCGTCATTGTCGAGGCCGCTGCGCTCCGGCCCGAACAATATGCCCGCCCGCGCGCCCGACTCGCGGAGAAGCCGGGCCGCATCGCGGGGACCGTGGACGGGCTTCTCGACATCGCGCCGCCGCGCCGTCGTCGCCAGGACGAGTTGCAGGTCGGCAACCGCTTCCGCCGCGGTGTCGAAGACGCGCGCGCTGTCGATCACGGCATCGGCTCCGGCCGCCGCCGCACGGGCCGCCGGGTTCGGCCATCCGTCGCGCGGGGCCGCGATCCGGAGTTCGTCCAGCCCGCAGTTCATCATGGCGCGCGCCGCCATGCCGATATTCTCGCCGAGCTGCGGGCGCACCAGCACGATGGCGGGCGGGCGGCTCACCGTTCCGCGTTGAGCAGCTTGTAGGTCAGGCTGTCGTTCAACGCCTCGTAGGACGCGTTGATGATGTTCCCGGAAACGCCGACGGTGGTCCAGCGGGCGCCGGTTTCGTCGGCGCTCTCGATCAGTACCCGCGTGACGGCCGCCGTGCCGTCGCCCGGCGTCAGGATGCGCACCCGGTAGTCCGTCAGCCGCACGCCTTCAAGGCAGGCATAGGCCGGCAGCAGCGCCTGGCGGAGCGCGGCGTCGAGCGCATTCACCGGTCCGTTGCCCTCAGCCACCTGCATGGAGCGATGTCCGTCGACGGAGAGCTTCACCACCGCCTCCGACATCGTCACCAGTTCCCGACGGGCGTTGAAGCGGCGTTCGTCAGTGACACGAAAGCTATCGAGCGACCAATAGTCCGGCACGGTCTGGAGCATCCGGCGCGCCAGCAGCTCGAAGCTCGCCACCGCGCCGTCATACGCATAGCCCTGGAACTCTCGTTCCTTCACCAGATCGACCAGGCGCGCGACGCGCGGGTCGTCGCGGTCCACATCGAGGCCGATCTCGCGAAAGCGCGCAAGGATGTTCGCGCGGCCCGACTGGTCCGAGACCAGGATCTGGCGCTTGTTGCCGACCGCCTCCGGTGCAATGTGCTCGTAGAAGCCCGGATCCTTCTCCACCGCCGAGACGTGCAGGCCCGCCTTGTGCGCGAAGGCTGATACGCCGACATAGGGGGCGTGGCGGTTCGAAGGACGGTTGAGCCGCTCGTCGAACGCTCGCGAGACCTGGGTAAGGCGTGCGAGCCCGTCCGCCGGAACCCCGGTTTCGAAGCCCATCTTGAGCGTCAGCGTGGGCAGTAGGGCCACGAGGTCGGCATTGCCGCAGCGCTCGCCGAGGCCGTTCAGCGTCCCTTGCACCTGACGCACGCCGGCACGCACCGCCGCCAGCGTATTGGCGACGGCGTTGCCGGTGTCATTGTGGGTATGGATGCCGAGCCGGGCGCCCGGTACGACCTGCGCTGCGCTGCGGACCGCGGCCTCGATTTCGTGGGGGAGCGTGCCGCCATTGGTGTCGCAGAGGACAACCCAGCGCGCGCCCGCGTCCAGCGCCGCCTCAAGCACACTGAGCGCATAGTCCGGATCGGCCTTGTAGCCGTCGAAGAAATGCTCCGCGTCGAACAGCGCTTCCTTGTTGCGCCGGACGATTTCAGCGATGGAATCGCGAATCATCGCCAGATTCTCGTCAAGCGAAACACCGAGGGCAGCCTCGGCATGCCGCGCGTCCGACTTGCCGACCAGGCAGATCGTATCGACACGGGAGCGCAGCGTGACAGCAAGACCGGGATCGTTGGCCGCCGACCGCCCTGCCCGGCGCGTCATGCCGAAAGCCGTCAGGCGGGCGCGGGAGAGCGCCGGCGGGTCCGCGAAGAAGCCGTCGTCCGTCGGATTGGCGCCGGGCCAGCCGCCCTCGACATAGTCGATACCGAGCGTGTCCAGGTCGCGGGCGATGGCGGCCTTGTCCGCGATATTGAAATCGACGCCCTGGGTCTGGGCGCCGTCGCGAAGCGTCGTGTCGAAGAGGTAGAGGCGGTTGTCGTTCATGGCGGCCCCCGGCCGGAAGGACAGGCGCCGGGGTATAGCGCCCCAGCAGGACCGGGTCGAGGCTGGCGCGTGCCTCCAAGATTGAACGCCCGCCCGCCTCAGCTATGGTGCCTGCGCCCCTTAACGCGAACCGCCCGTCCATGAGCATTCTCGTCACCGGCGTCGCCGGCTTCATCGGCATGCACACCGCTGCCGCCCTGCTCGCCCGCGGCGAAGCCGTGATCGGAGTCGATAATCTCGACGGCTATTACGACCCGGTGCTGAAGCGCGCCCGGCTGGCCCGCCTGAACGGCTTGCCCGGCTTCACCTTCGTGCGCACCGACATTGCCAACGACGAAGCGATGGACCGACTGCCGCTTGACGGTGTGGACCGGATCCTGCACCTCGCCGCCCAGGCGGGCGTGCGCTATTCGCTCGAGAATCCGCGCGCCTATATCCGGGCCAACATCGCAGGCCACCTGAACCTGCTGGAACTGGCCCGGCGGCTGGAAGTCTCGCATTTCGTCTATGCGAGCTCTTCCTCGGTCTATGGGGATGCCGGCTCCGGTCCGCTGGCTGTCGATGCGCCGGCCGACCAGCCGTTGTCGCTCTACGCCGCCACCAAGCGAAGCGACGAGTTGATGACGGAGTGCTATGCGCATCTTTACGGCTTTCGTGCGACGGGGCTCCGCTACTTCACGGTTTATGGACCCTGGGGCCGGCCCGACATGGCGCCGACGCTGTTTGCGCACGCGATGCTCGCCGGCGAGCCGATCCGGGTCTTCAACGAAGGCCGGCTCGTCCGGGATTTCACGTTCGTCGAGGATGCGGTCGTGGGCACGCTCGGCGCGCTCGACCGGACCGGGAACGGCCATCGGGTTTACAATATCGGCAACGGCCGAGCCGAGCCCCTGATGCAGTTCATACATACCCTCGAGGCTGCCCTGGGCACGCGGGCGCGCATCGATTTCCGGCCAATGCAACCGGGAGACGTGCTCGAGACCTGCGCCGATATCGGCGAAGCAGCGCGCCACTTCGGCTATGCCCCCCGAACCGCGATCGGCGAGGGGCTGCCCCGCTTCGCCTCCTGGTACCGGGACTACTACGGCACCAGCCTATAGACGAAGACAGGAAATGGGGGCGGACAACGACGCGGCCTGGCAACAGCTATGCGTCTTTTGCATCCAGTTTCTTAAAAAAAGCATTTTGACTTCCTGTTACGGGACGCTACGCGAACTCGGTCGAATGAGCGCGCAATGCGCCGTTCCTATCGCCGGACCCAACTGCGAGGAAGGATGTCTCGGCAAATGCATCAGCCGGGAAGGCAAAGGCACCCGCAGCTACGGGATCATCCAACCGCCTCTCGCTGCACGACTCCGGACCGCTGCCCATATCGCAGGGCATCCAGCGCAATAACCAGAGACTGAACAAGGACGATATGGGGAGCCAAGGGCGCGATTCGGTGCACTTCAGCGTCGCGCAGGACAAAACAGAGCATGGAGTCGCGAGCAAGTCGATTCACCTCGGAGTCGGTGATGGCGAGCACGGGAACTCCGCGGTCGTGCGCCTGCGAGACTGCGTCCAGTACTTCATCGGGCGACTCGTCGAGACCGACTACGACCAACAGTTCGTCGGCGGCAATCGTTCCGATCTGGCGGCTCAGGACGCCGACGGCCGGGTCCAGCATGTGGCATCGGCATTCGAACTCAATCAGCCAGTACGCCAGACAAGAGGCGACCGGAAGAGCGCGCTGCTGCCCGACGAGATAAATGGCAGTCGCCGCGTTCATCATCGCGGCCGCCTCCTGCAACATGTCCGCGTCGAGGGTTTCCTTCAAACGCTCGACCGCCAGGACGGAAGCGCTCGCGAATTCGCCCAGGATTGCCGCCGGATCGTCGCCGGTGACGGTCTCAAGCCTGCCGCGATGCTCGTGAACCTGCTCCCGATAGGATTCGGAACCTTCGATCAGGCGCAAGCGGAATACATTCTGCATATCGGAGAAGCCAGAATAGCCGAACGTCTTGGCGAACCGCACGACGGTGGAAGGCTGCACACTGCAGCCCCGCGAAATCTCCGCCACGGTTTGCAACGCAAACCGGCTGGGATCCGACAGGGCATAGCGGGCTATCCGCTTCAGGTGTGGGCTGAGCGTGTCAAACCGATCCAAAAAAGCTCTGTGCAACCGGGGATAGTCCCACGGCGGCTTGGTGCTCGCCATACTCTTCTCCAACGCAACATCGCCCGGAGCCTTACAGCGGCTTGATGGCACAAGATAAAACAATTTTCTACGCCCTGAGCCAAGAGGAAAAGACTCAATATTCTCTTTTGTGATTGGCAATGGAATATAATTTCTATTATGATGTTCAATAACGTCGAAGGGAAGACGCGGTGTCTCGCAGTATGGAACGCAGAAGACCGGACGGAAACTCCAGTTATGTCAACCTCTTGCCGGCTTTGCCGGATCGTGGTGGACCGGGCTCGCGCGACGCAGGGCCGGTCCGTCTCGTCGGGCCGCGGCCGCCGGATTGGAAGCCGAACGCCAATCCCGTTCGCCGAAGCCCCGGCATTTCGATGTTCCGTGAGTTTATGCCCGCCTTCCCTGCCGCCCGGCGCAATCGCCGGAGGCCTGTTTCGATTCCGACCCGATCGGGGGCGGTCCTCTTCTGACAGGCCGTCATTTCGCTATCCGAGACCGGCCGCCCCCCTTGCCTCGAACGAACGCGATTCCACGTCGGGGCCGATTCCTGCCGAATCGCTGCAGACGCACGGGCTATGCCGGCGGCCGCGCGGGAGTCTCCCGCGATGCTGAACGACGTTGCAGACTCATCCATTCTTGCGATCGAAGATCTGAAGAAGAATATCGATGCGGCCGCCTTTGCGCGGGCGGTCGAAATGCTGGACGGCGCCGGGTCCATCCATGTCGTCGGATACCGGTCCGCTTCATGGGTCGCCACCTACCTGTTCTATGGCCTGACGGAACTCGGCTGCCGCTGCTACCGGATCGCCTCGCCCGCAAATGCGGCGCCACCAAATATCTCGTTCCTCGGCGCCGACGACCTGCTGCTCGCGGTCTGTCTTTCGAACGACGACGATGCTGCCGTCAGGGTGGCGAAGGCGGCGCGGGAGCGTGAGGTTCCGGTACTCGCATTCGCACATTCGGCCGAGCACCCCCTGGCCGCCGCCTCCGACCACTTCATCGCAGTCCCCGTCTCCCCCGAACGCCGCTACCAGCCTTGGGCCGTCCGCATGGTCTTCGCCCAGACGCTTCTTGCCGCACTCGAGGCGCGCAGGGCGCGGCAGTAACAGGGGACGGAAGAGGATCGCCGGAACGCCTTGACGCTGGTCCCGGCGAAGGCGACGTTCAGCCGGGTGCGGCAAGAGAAGCGATCTCTAATGGACGAAGAAATGCCGGAGACGAATGCGGCCGTGCCTGACGCATTGCTGCGGAAGTTCAGGGAACGCCGGGCCCGGATCGGCGTTATCGGGCTCGGTTACGTAGGACTGCCGTTGGCGAGCGCCTTCCACGAGACGGGATTCGCTGTGACCGGGTTCGACACGGACCCGGAAAAGCCAGCGCTGCTCGCCGCGGGACGGTCCTACATCATGGATGTCGCCGACAGCGAGGTTGCGTCGATGGCCGCGAGCGGGCGATTCGACGCGACTGGGGATTTCACCCGCCTGGCCGAGGCCGATGCCATCGCCATCTGCGTACCGACGCCGCTCGGGGCGGACCGCGAACCGGACCTGCGTTTCGTCGAGGCGAGTGCTCGCGCCGTTGCCGCTACACTTCGGCCGAAGCAACTCATTGTGCTCGAGTCGACCACCTGGCCCGGCACGACGAAAGAGATCGTCAAGCCCATCCTGGAAGCGGGCGGACTCCGCAGCGGACGGGATTTCTTCCTCGCCTATGCGCCGGAGCGCGAGTCTCCTGGCAGCGGCGAACGGCGCATCCCGCGCGTCGTCGGAGCCGACGGCCCGGAGGCGCTCGCGCTCGTCCGCATACTCTACGAGGCGGTTTCGCCTTCGGTGCATACGGTCTCTTCACCGGCCGCGGCAGAGGCTGCGAAGCTGACCGAAAACGTCTTCCGAGCGGTCAATATCGCGCTCGTCAACGAACTCAAGGGTATCTATGCCGCGATGGACGTGGATGTCTGGGAGGTGGTCGAAGCCGCCAGCACCAAGCCGTTCGGTTACATGCCCTTCTACCCCGGCCCTGGCTGGGGCGGACACTGCATCCCGATCGACCCGTTCTACCTCGCCTGGAAGGCACGCGGCGTCGGCCTGCCGAGCCGGTTCATCGAGCTTGCCGGCGAGATCAACGCCGAAATGCCGGAACGCGTGGTTGCGCGGCTGGCCGAGGCGCAGGCGCCCGCCACACTCGCCGGCAGCCGCGTCCTGCTGGTCGGCATCGCCTACAAGAAGAACGTCGACGACACGCGCGAGAGCCCGGCGCTGCGCCTCTGGGAGCTGCTGGCGGCGCACGGGGCCGAGGTCGCCTACTATGACCCGCATGTGCCCGCGATTCCGGCGACCCGCGCCTATCGCGAACTTGCCGGCACGCCTTGTATCGACTGGTCCCAGAAGACGCTTGCCGGTTTCGACGCCGCACTGGCGGTGACGGACCACGCCGCCGTCGACTGGGAAGCGCTGGCGGCCGCGGTGCCGCTGGTGGTGGACACACGCAATGTCTACGATGAGCGGCCGCGCCGGGCGCGGATCGTCAAAGCCTGATGGAGGAAATTGCCATGGCGGCCATGCGCGTCACCCATCCCGATGTGGCGGAACCGCCGCCGGAGACGTGGTCCAACTGTCTGGTTGCGGGGAACCATATCTTCGTGGCCGGCATGACGGCGCGCACCGGAACGGAAATTCTGGCCGACGACGAATACGGGCAGGCCAGAGCGATCTTGGAAAAAATCTCCAGGCTGCTGGACGCCGCCGATGCCTCGATGGCCGATGTCGTCAAGGTGGTGATCTATATCACCGACATCTCGCGGCGCGAGGAGGTGTGGCGCGCGCGGCGGGAGTTTTTCCGGGGCGATTTCCCGGTCTCGACCTTGGTCGAGGTCAGTGCGCTCGCCATGCCCGAACTCAAGGTCGAGATCGAGGCGATCGCCGTCCGTTCCGGCTGACGGCCGGCATCCGGAGTTGACCGGTGAACGGAAGAACCGCGCCGTGAATGTCGCTGTGCCTTTTCCCGAAAGACTTCCGGTCGGCTATGAGTGGCTCTCGGACGAAGTTCCCTTCGATCCCGGCAAGCATCTGGCGCTGGAGCTGCCGGCAAGCGTGACCGGGCTCACCGAGTTCGGCTACGGCAAGGCCGAGATCGAGCCGACGGCAACGCCGGTCGCGGTTTCGTCGCCCTTTCGCGTGCTCTCCGAAGCCGGCGCCGAGATCATGTTGCAGACCGCCCGGCGCTTGCGGCCCTGGGCGACCCGCGCGGGCGACCGCATAGAGAACGTCGTCCGCGGCGGTTGCTACCGGTCCCGCTGGCTTCGGGATCTGTGCATCAGCCCGGAGGTCGCGGAGGCGATGTCCGCCATTTACGGTGCGCCTGTCGCGCCGCATTCCATGCCCGTGCATCTCGGACACATGAACTTCGAACCCGCCGATCCGGCGGAGGCGGTCGACAAGTGGCATCACGATACCGTCCCGCTGGACTATGTGATGATGGTTACCGACCCGACCCGGATTGCCGGCGGCCGGTTCGAGTACTTCACGGGCACGAAGGCCGAAGCGGCTGCGCTCGCCGCCGAAGGCAGAACCCCACCCCGGGACCGGGTCGTCGTCCCGGACTTTCCCGGCCCCGGCTACGCCGTCGCGCTCCATGGCAATATGGTCGTGCACCGCGCCGCCCCTCTCGCCGGGCGGGCCGAGCGCATCACCATGGTCAACGCCTATGTCGCCCTCGACCGGAGCCGGGACGACCAGAGCCGCGCGCGCGACCTCTTCGGCATCGACGACGAGGAGACGATCTATACGGAGCTGGCCAGGCACGCCGCCTGGCGGGCGCAAGGACGGCTCGGCGCGCTGATCGAGACCCTGCCCTTCCAACGGGACCCGGAGGCGGTCATCGCGCGTCTGGAAGCAGCCGTCGAGGATGTCACGCGGGCCATCGACGACATGCAGGCCGGCCCGCGGGACGCCGAACATTACGAGCGCTGAACCGCGCCCGATGCGCCCGGCGAATCCGGCCCGGCTTCAGTAGGGCGTGCCGTCCTTGCGGGTGAAGCGCCATTTGCCGTCCGCGCCCATGACGGCCTGGATGTCGTCCTGGGGATAGCTCCCCTCATCTCCTTCCGGCCGGTCGCCGATTTCGAGGATCACCACGTCGCGGTCTCCGCGGTTAAGGATGTGATGCGCCTCGCCCCGGGCCGGGAAGCCGGCGCACATGCCGGCGGAGAGCCGCGTTTCGCCGGACGGGGTCGCCAGCACCGCCTCGCCCTCCAGCACATAGACCAGCTCGTCCTGTTTGCTGTGGGTGTGCATCAGCGCGGACTCGCCGCCCGGCGCGATTCTGGTCAGGTTCACGCCGAAATTCGTGAGGCCGAAGAAATCGCCGAGCGCCCGCTTCTGCCGCCGCGTCATGCGGCTGGCGAAGGGCTCCGGGTAGTTGGACGGCTTCGTCCGGGGCGGCACGTCCGCGCCCGCAATGGCGGCCGGCGCCTTGTCGCTCGTCATCGCTATTTCCCTTGCCGCCGGGCGGCAGGCTTCGGTCGAGGAGTTCTCCGTCAGGATAACCCCTCGACCGTCATCGGGACATGCCCGGGCTCCGCCGCGACCCGGTCGAGCCACGCGTGCACGGCCGGATAGGCGCCAAGGTCGAAGCCCCCCTCCCCGGCCACATGGGTATAGGCGTAGAGCGCGATGTCGGCGATGGTCATTCCCTCGCCGCCGAACCAGTCCCTTCGGCCCAGATGCCCCTCCATCACGGCAAGCGCGGCATGGCCGCCTTCCCGTTTGGCCGGAAGCTGCGCCCGCTGTGCGTCCGTCAGTTCGCCGAGATGAAGCCAGTGTCGGACGACCGCGATATAGGGTTCGTGGCTGTATTGCTCGAAGAACATCCATTGCAGGGTGAACGCCCTGGCGAGCCGGTCCGAGGGAAGAAACCGCGATCCCTCGGCCAGATAGAACAGGATGGCGTTGGACTCCGCGAGGCAGGTTCCGTCTTCCAGCTCCAGCACCGGAATGCGCCCGTTCGGGTTCTTCCCCAGGAAAGCCGGCGTGCGGGAGCCGCCCTTTTCGATATCGATCTCGACGCGCTCGAAGGCCCGGCCCAGATGCGCGAGCAGGAGGCGCGGCTTGTAACCGTTGCCGGAGGTGTGGTTGTCGTAGAGGCGGAGCATCGGACGGTCCTTCGAATATCGGTTCGCCGTCCATGATGAGCCCAATTGCGGGCGTGTCCCGTGGCGCTTTTGCCCATTTTCGGTAAGATCGCGCCAGAATGCCGGACCATCCACCCCACTCGCGCGTCGTCGCACTCGCCTATGACGGGCTCTGCACCTTCGAATTCGGTTGCACCTACGAAATCTTCGGTCTTCCCCGGCCGGAGCTGGACCGCCCCTGGTACCGCTTCGATGTCTGCGCCGCCGAGCCCGGACCGCTGCGCGCGGCCGGGGGACTCGCCGTCGAGGCGCCCTACGATTTGGGCCTGATCGAACGCGCCGACACTGTCGTCGTGCCGGGCTGGCGGGCTGCCGACGCCCCGGTGCCCACGCCCCTGCTGGAGACGTTGAAGCGCGTTCCGGAACGAGGCGGGCGTCTGGTCTCCATCTGCTCGGGCGTCTTCGTGCTGGCCGCCGCCGGCGTGCTCGACGGCAAGCGGGCCACCACCCATTGGCGCTATACGGAATTGCTGGCCCGGCGCTACCCGGAAATCCGTGTTGACCCGGATGTCCTCTATGTGGACGAGGGCCCGGTCCTGACATCGGCCGGCAGCGCCGCCGGCCTCGACCTCTGCCTGCACATTGTGCGGCAGGATCACGGGGCGGCGGTCGCGAACGATGTCGCCCGGCGGCTGGTGCTGGCGCCGCACCGGGACGGCGGCCAGCAGCAGTTCGTGGCGACGCCGATCGCCCGCGAGGCCGGCAACGG
>JAJECZ010000501.1 GCA_022821735.1 Alphaproteobacteria bacterium
CGCAGATGCACGGCCTCGACACGGGGCGAATAGACAAAAATCTCGAATTGGGGCCGCGGCTCCGGCAGTTCCGGAATCCGGCGCGGGTCGAGCTTGAACGAAAGGTAGGGCTTCGGCGCGCCGTCCGCGCCAGCCTGGTAGAAGTTCGTGCGCAGCGTGGCGGCGATGACGCCGAGATAGCTGCGCAGGATCCGGTCCTCGTCGAGGTTCGCCACCTCCTCCAGCGCGGCCTCGATCCGGGCCATGACCGAGAGGGACGTGTCCAGCCGCTCCACCGTTTCTTGCTGCGCCTCCGGCAGTTCGCCTTGCCGGGCGGGGTCGAGGCGGACCTTGAACAGCTCCAGCAGCATGCCCACGATCCCGGGATTGGCGGCCAGCGCGTTCTGGATGTAAGCCTCGCTGAAGGCGGTGCCGGCCTGGCGCAGATATTTGCAGTAGGCGCGCAGGACGACGATCTCGCGCCATCCGATCCCCGCCCTGAGCACGAGCCGGTTGAAGCCGTCATTCTCCACTTCGCCCGACCATATGCGGGCGAAGGCGTCGCGGAATATCCCCTCGATGCGGTCCGGGTCGAACTCCGGGCCTTCCCCGTGCAGCATCCCGAAATCGTGCAGCCACACCCGGGGCGCGTCGGTCCGCTTGATCTTGCTCGGATGCTCGTCCTCGACCTTGAGGCCCATATTCTCGAGCATCGGCAGCGCATCGGACAGCGCGACCGGCTTCCGGCCGAGCTGGAAGAGCTTGAAGTGCAGCCGCCCTTCGTCCGCCTCGAGCGGGCGGTAGAGGCTCATCTCGATGCCATTTTCCCGGATGCGCTCCATCTTCTCGACATCGAGCACCGCGACCCGCGCGGGATAGGCCTCGCGGTAGTCCGCGCGGAAGGCCTCGCCGTAGCGGCGGAACAGGCTCGCGCCCTTCTCCTCGCCGAAACGGTCGAGCAGGGCATCGTGCAAATCGTCCGTCCAGGTGCGGCTCACGACCCTGAGCCGCCTTTCCAGGTCCGCAAGGTCGTATTGCGGCGCATGCCCGGTATCGACGCGCATGACGAAGAAGAGCCGGGCCAGCACCGACTCCGACAGGCGCACCGTGAACTCGGTATCCGTCGCGCCCAAGGCCTCCTCCAGGATTCCCTGGATGACCAGCCGGCTCCGGGTGGTGAACCGGTCCCGGGGCACGAACACGATGCAGGAATAGAAGCGCCCGAACCGGTCCGGATGGACGAACAGGCGGATGCGCTGCCTTTCCTGCAGATGCAGGATTCCGGTCGCCGTCTCGAACAGCTCCTCGACGGGGATCTGGAACAGGAGTTCGCGGGGGAATGTGTCGACGATGTTCTGCAGCGCCTTGGCGGCATGGCTGTTCGGGGGATAGCCGGCGCGGTGCTGCAGGTCGTCGGCCTTGAGTCTGAGCAGCGGAATGTCGCGCGGCACGCGGTTGAACGCCTCGGAGGTGTAGAGGCCGAGGAAGCGGTGCTCGCCTGCGAGGTTGCCGTCGGCGTCGAACCGCCGGATGGAGATGCAGTCGAGATGGCTCGGCCGATGCACCCGCGAGCGGGCGTCGGCCCGCGTGATCGCCAGAAGCTCGGCGGGCTCCGCGCCGGCCGGGGCGGGCGGCGGCAGGTCCGGCAGCGGTTGCGGCGCGCCCTCGCCTTCGCCGCGCAGCAGGCCGAGCCCGGTGCCGGTCTCCGGCGAGAACCCGTCTCTGCCGCAGGTGCGCCCGACGCGGTTCGCGCAGTAGCCGAGGAAGGTGAAATGGTCGTCCTCGAGCCACTCGAGGAAGGCCTTTACCTCGTCCCGGTTCCCGCCGGCCGCGCAGGGCGGCAGCGCGTCGAGTTCCTCGATGCACCGCCGCATCTGCCCGCGCATGCCGCCCCAGTCTTCCACCGCGGCCCGCACATCGCCGAGCGCGGACAGCATCTCGGCCGTGAGCGTGTCGAGCGCTCCCTGTTCCGTCTGGCGGTCGGTCTCGATATGGATGAGCGCCTCGATGGCGGCGCCCTCTTCGTCGGGACCGTCCACCGGGAGGACCGCGTCGATACGCCCGTTCTCGCCGCGGCGGACGCGCATCACGGGGTGGATGACCAGATGGCTCGTACAGCCGCGGCCGTTCAGGACCATGCGCACGGAATCGACGAGGAACGGCATGTCGTCGGTGACGATCTCGACGATGGTGTGGGTCGACTGCCAGCCATGCTGCTCGATCTGGGGGTTGTAGATGCGGACCTTCGGCTGTTCCGGCGCGCGCCGGCGGGCGAGATTGAGGTGGGCCACCGCCGCGCCGTAAAGGTCGTCCGGCCGGCGCTCGATCAGGTCCTCCGGCGAGGCGCCGGCATAGTAGAGGGCGATGAAGGAAAGCGCGGCATCGAGGTCTCCGCCGCCCACCCGCTCGCGCGCCAGCGCGGCGATTTCCTCGAACAGTTCGGTCTCTTGCGTGTCGGGCTGTACCGCCATGGGAGACTTCCTTTCGCACCATCCGGGCCGTCATGCCGCGCCGTCGGACGCTGCTGCGGGCCGTCTCCCGGAGTCCCGGTCGCGGACCGGAGCGAAGGGGCCCCGCGGCGCGGCGGCCTCCCACCATGGATATGCATGTTATGCATATAGTGACACATTACCGCTGTCCTGCGGGATTTCGTTTGCCGCCTACAGGCCAAGAAACGCCGCGACGCGAGCGACGATGCGCTTGTGCAGCGCCCTGCGGTCCGTGCCCGGCGGGTCGTCGCAGACCGGATCGTCGCCCTCCGCGGCCAGGATCGCCGGGCCCCGGGGCTTGCAGGGCGGAAGCGCGGAGAAATGCGCGGCCGGGGCCATGGTCTCGATCTCGGCGCCGGGCAGAAGCGTGGCGAGGCCGCTGCCGGTCCCGGTGAAGTCGGTCGCCGGGAGGCGCGTCTCGGCCATGCCGAGGCCGATCAGCAGCACCCGGTCCACGAGGTCGCGCGCATGGTCCTTGCCAAGGCCGTAAGTCAGCGCCGGGTCGATGGCGGCGACCGCGCCGATGCGGTCGTCCTTGCGGCCGGCGTTCCATTCCTCGGGCGAATAGGCGGCGAGGTCCGCTCCGCGCCGCTCCAGGTCGGCGCACTGCCAGGGCGATGGCGGCGCGGTTTTGCAGCGGGCCGCATAGCCTTCGAGGTCGGCGCGGAGGCCCCCCAGGGAGAGCGCTGTCCAGCCGCCGGCGGAGAAGCCGACGGCGTAAATCCGGGAAAAGTCCGCAATGGAGGCGAATTCCGGCTCAGCGGCGAGCCAGGCGAGGGCAGCCCGAAGGTCCTCCGTCCGCGTCCAGTGCTTCAGCCCTTCCTGGAGATCGAAGTCCTCCCGCGTGCTGTTCGGGTGGTTGACGGAGACGACGAGCGCCCCCGCGTCGGCGAGGCCGGCGGTGAGCCAGCCGAGCGCGCCGATATGGCCGCCGAGGCCGTGGCTCGCCAGGATCACGGGGAACCGCCCCTCCGCCATCCGGGCGCCGTCCGACACCCGCGTGCCGTGGAAGACAGCGTTTTCGCCGAAGGAGACCGCTTCGCCGCCCCCGGCGGACGGATACCAGACGGCGCCGGTCATCCCGCGCCCGTGATGCCCCGCGGGGATGGCGAAGCTGCGAAAGCCGACGGGTTCCGCCGTTGCGGCCTGGACCGCCAGCAGGAAGACCATGGCCGTCAACGCATATTTCGTGGTCCGCCCTCCCGGCCGATGCCTTCGCCGGGCGGCCGGGGCTCGGGCGGCGCTGTCGTCGTCCGGGCGAGCCACGAACTCTGTGCGGCAGCGGTCCTGACCGCCCGCCCGTGCTATGCGGTGCATACGGCGCTCTATCTGCAGTTCGGGCTGAGCGTGCAACGCCGCCCCGGCCTTATTCGACCCGGGTCCAGACCTGGGTTTCGCAGAAAATGAACACGCAGCCGCTCACCCGCAATGTGTCCGCGTTCTTCAGCCGGATGTTCGAGCGGTAGGTCTTGCCGTTTTCGGGATTGTAGATCCGGCCGCCTTCCCACGGTCCCTCGCCGCCTGCCGCGAACCCGGAAAGCAGTTCGAGCCCGAGGATGCCCCTGGAGCGCAGCGTCTCGTCCTTGTTGTTCTTGTCGAGCTTGACCGAGCCGTCCTCGTTGCGGGGCTCCTGCAGCCACACGATCCTGCCGCAGAACTCCTCGCCGCACACCCGGATTTCGACATGCGACTTGCCGCCTTCGGTGAGCCATGTCCCCTCGGGCCCGGCAAGCGCGGCGCCGGCAATGCCGACCAGCACCAGCGCCAGGATGAGCGAGCGCAACATGAATGCCTCCTGCCGCCCGGGTTTCGCCGCCTGCTGCCGCAGGATAATGGCGCGACCCCGTTTTCATGCTAACAGGCAGGCCGGTATCGTTCAAATCAGGTTGGAAGGCATTTCCCCATGCTGCTCGATCTACCCACCGCCGCACGCTACAACGCCTGGGCGAACGCCCGGCTCTATGCGGCCTGCGCGGAGCTCTCGCACCAGGAGCGCATTCTCGACCGGCGGGGCTTCTTCCGCTCGATCCACGCGACCCTGAACCATATCCTGCTGTCCGACCTGATCTATCGCGAGCGCCTGGAGAAGAAGCCGACGACCTTCACGCGCCTCGACGAAATCCTCCATGAGGAGTTCGAGCCGCTTCGCGCCGCGCACGGGGCCCAGGACCGCTGGTATGTCGGATATGCCGACGGGCTGGACCCGGCTGCGCTCGACGGGACGCTCTCCTTCGACACGGTGGAGACCGGCGAATATTTCAGCCTGCCGCTCCGGCGCTGCCTCACCAACCTGTTCCAGCATCAGATCCACCACCGCGGACAGACCCACCACATGCTCTCGCATGCCGGCAAGGACCCGCCGCCGCTCGATTTCGTGAAGTTCAGCGCGGGCGAGTAGCGCGGCAGTGGCGGCGGGCGGGCCGCACCTCGACGCGGTAATCGTCGGGGCCGGGCAGGGCGGTCTCGCGGTCAGCTGGTTCCTGACCCGGCTCGGCATCGGCCATGTCGTGCTGGAGCGTTCGAGCATCGCGTCGAGCTGGCGGGAACGCCGCTGGGACTCGTTCTGCACCGTCACGCCGAACTGGTCGATCGCGCTTCCCGGAGCGGACTATGCCGGCGGCGATCCGGACGGGTTCCTTACGCGCGACGAGCTGGTGCGCCATTTCGAGCGCTGGGCGGAGTCCTTCGGCGCGCCCGTGCGCTGCGGGGTCGAGGTGCGGCGCGTGCGGCGTTCCGGGGCCGGCTTCGAGGTGGAGACGGACGACGGCAACTACCGGGCCCGCAACGTGGTCGTGGCGACGGGCACTTATCAGACGCCGCATGTCCCTCCAGTCGCCGAACGCCTGCCGCGCCGCATCGGACAGCTTGCGGCCGACGGCTACAAGCGCCCGGACATGCTGCCGCCGGGCGGCGTCATGGTCGTCGGCGCGGGGCAGACGGGCTGCCAGATCGCGGAGGAATTGCACGAGGCAGGCCGGGAGGTGTGGCTCTGCGTAGGCCGCGCCGGCCGGCTGCCGAGGCGCTGGCGGGGGCGGGACTGCATCGCCTGGCAGCGCGACATGGGCTATCTCGACCGGACCCCGGACATGCTGGAGGGGCCGGAGGCGCGCTTCCGGGCGGACCCGCACCTGACCGGCCGGAACGGCGGCCGCACGCTCAGCCTGCACGACTTCCACCGCCGCGGCATCCGCCTGCTCGGCCGGCTGACCGGCTGCGACGACGGGAGGGCGCTGTTCGACGACGGGCTGCACGCCGAAATGCGCTTCGCGGACGAATTCGCGGACCGGATTACCGCCGCGTTCGACCGGCATATCCGGGAGCACGGCATCGACGCGCCGCCGCCGACCCCGGAAGAGCTTGCGGGCGGCCCGCCGGCGGACGGGGCCATGCCGGAAATCCGGCGCGAGCTTGACCTTGCCGCAGCGGGCATAGAGAGCGTGGTCTGGGCCACGGGCTACCGCTACGACTTCTCGTGGATCAAGGCCCCGGTCCTCGACGGGGCCGGCTATCCCGCAGCGCCCGGCGGGGTGAGCGCCTGCCCCGGCCTCTACTTCTCCGGCCTCAACTGGATGACATGGCGCAAGTCCGGCATCCTCTACGGCGTCGGCGACGACGCCCGGAGCGTCGCGCGGCATCTCGCCGAACGGTGCCGAATCTATTCGGGCTCGGGGTTGATGCGCGGATAGGCGACCCTTCCCCAGAGTTCCGAATCCGGGTTGCAGTCGATGTCGGCCTGCATGATGTCGAGGATTGCGGGCACGAGCGAGGCCATGATCCGGCTGCCGTCGCGGATCTGGTCCCGCCCGAAGCCGGCCGGCCAGGTCGCGCCGCCGTGGAAGATCTGGTTGCGCAGCGTGTAGAGCCGGTCGAAGACAACGGACAGAACGGTGAAAATGTCCCGTCTCGTTAACGCCAACCCGGCGGCTTTCTTACTGCCCTCGAAACTACGCCGCCAGTCTCCGTTCCGATCCGGGCTCCAGACAGAGCGCCAGAAGGGGCGGAACACATAGGGGTTCCCCAGCAGCACCCGGATCGGTCCCGAAAACTCGTCCCAGACGATCCGTTCCAGAATCCGGCTTGCGTCCTTCTCGACGATGTTCCGGAGAAAGGTTCGGAAACGGTAGGACTCGCTGTTCCGCTCGTCCCTCCGTTCCATGAAATCGCGAAGCGCGCCCTCGTTACCGTAGGCCGCGTTGAACGCGATCCAGAGGAAGGCGAAGCGCTCAATGTCCTCCGTTCCCGCCTGCCGGCTCCGTTCGAGCCAGGCGCGGGCCCGGCGCATCCGGTCCTCATTGTGCTGCCGCTGCGGGGCAGGCTCGCCGGTTTGTCCGGAGGCTTGGTCAGGCATGGACCGACTGTCCAATGCAGCCTTCAGCCGGATTGGCGCCCGGCAATGCTGTCACGCAAACCCTCAAGCAGGCCCTCGACCCGCGCGACATGGTCGGAGAGGGTGCGCTGGTTCCTGCCCAGCCCGCGAACATCGCGATGAAGCGACCAGAGAAATCCGCCACGGCGAGCAACATGCCCAGTTCCACGATGTTCTGCGCCGACCGGTCCATGGCTTTCTTCGGCGCGCCCCTTCGGGAGGAATTTCAATGTATGGTTCATTACAAATACGCTGACCGGTTGCTAAGGCGCAACACCAACAGCGATACGGACCTTGTGCCGCGCCCGCTACCCCGCAGCCCTCAGCCTTGCGAAGCCGGCGTCGAGGTCGGCGATCAGGTCGTCCGGGTCCTCCAGGCCGATATGGAGGCGGAGCAGCGGGCCGGCGGGGTTCCAGACCGTGGCCGTGCGCCAGGCCGTGGGGTCGCTCGGCACGATCAGGCTCTCGAAGCCGCCCCAGCTGGAGCCCATGCCGAACAGCTCCAGCCCGTCCAGCATCGCCGCCACCGCCTCTGCGCTCGCCGGATTGAGCAGCAGGCCGAACAGGCCCGACGCCCCGGTGAAGTCGCGCTTCCAGATTTCGTGGCCGGGGTCGTCGGGCAGCGCCGGGTAGAGCACCCGCTCGACCTCCGCCCGGCCCTGCAGCCAGGTCGCGACCTTGAGCGCGTTCTCCTGGTGGCGGGCGAGCCGGACGCTCATGGTGCGGATGCCGCGCGTGCCGAGATAGATGTCGTCGGGGCCGGCGCAGAGCCCGGTCATGTTCCACCAGGCGCGCACCAGCTCCAGGCTCTCCGCGTCGCGGCAGGTGACGACGCCCAGCATCGCGTCGGAGTGGCCGACGATATATTTGGTGGCGGCGTGGATGGAGATGTCCGCGCCGTGCTCGAACGGCTTGAAGTAGAGCGGCGTCGCCCAGGTATTGTCGATCGCGACGCGCGCGCCGCGGGCCCGGGCGACCTCCGCGATCGCCGGCACGTCCTGCATCTCGAAGGTCTGCGAGCCGGGCGCCTCCAGATAGACCAGCTTCGTCTCCGGGCGCATCAAGTCCGCGATGCCGGCGCCGATGGCGGGGTCGAAGAAGGTGGCCCCGATGCCGTGGCGCGGCAGGGC
>JAJECZ010000344.1 GCA_022821735.1 Alphaproteobacteria bacterium
TTCCGGTTACGGCCCTTTTTGTCGCGGTGGGGCTGGGCCCCCTTTTCGCGCGGGATAAACTCGTTTGGGTGCCCCTGCGCCACGGCCTGGACTTCGAGCCCTTCGATTTCCCCGCGGGTCTGCTTGATCCTCTCCCGCAGCCGGGCGGCCTCGCCGGCGCTTGCCGCCCTGCGCGCCCGGAACAGCCGCTCCTGGCCTGCCATCGCATCCCGGAATTTCGGGTCCTCTTCCGCCAGCGCGGTCAGGCCGGGATCCCAGGAGATGGCGTCCCTTCCCCGGTATTCGGCCTCCAGCCGGTTCCGCCTCGCCGCGAACTCGACATACCGGGCCTTCAGGATCGCCTCCTCGGAGCGCAGCAGCGAAGCCGAAAAACGCAGCAGCACCTCGCCCTGCTCGACCGTGTCGCCGTCACGCACCGGCACCTCGGAAACGGTGCCGCCGTCGATATGCTCCACCGCCCGGTTCCGGCTCTCGACCGCCACCTGGCCGGTGGCGATCACCGCGCCGGCGATCGAGGCGAACGCCCCCCAGCCCCCCAGACCGGCCAGCAGGACGCCAAGCCCGCCGAAGCCCAGAATGACGGCCCTCCTGGCGGAAAACCGGGCTTCGCTCACAGCGGCCGGTCCCTGTTCGCAGCCGCGCCGGCGGCCCGCTCCCGTTCGTCCGCGCGGCCCCGGCCGCCGGTGACCCGGGCGATGGCAGCCGCCATCTGCTCCTCGCGGCTGACCGGCCGCACGCCCCCTGCCGCTTCAGCGGGCGCCGCAGGTTGCGGCAGCGAGGCGACCTTCCCGTCCGCCGCCGCGGCCGGCTTCTTTGCCGCCTGCCGCGCCGGCTGGCCCGGACGGTAGCGGCGGCCGGACTGCAGCTGGCGCACCGGAGCCGAGCTGCGTCCCGAAGTCGCCGGAACCGGGCGCCCGTTCTCCATCAGATAGACGATGTCGCACTGTGCGAACGCCCCGTGGCGATGGGCGACGACCACCACCGTCCCGCCGCGCTTCTTGTGGCCTTCCACGGCGCGGGCGAGCGCCATCGTGCCGTCCGCGTCGAGGTTGGAATCGGGTTCGTCCATGACCACCAGAACGGGCGAGCCGTAAAACGCCCGGGCCATCGCGATGCGCTGGCGCTGCCCGCCGGAAAGCGCAGCCCCGCCCGCCGAGACCTGGAAATCGTAGCCGCCGGGAAGGCCGAGGATCATCTCGTGGCCGCCGGTGCGCTTCGCGGCCTCGACGATGTCCTCGTCATCGGCGTCAGGCGAGAAACGGGCGATGTTCTGCGCCACCGTGCCCTCGAACAGCACGACCTCCTGCGGGAGGTAGCCGACATGGCGCCCGAGCGTATCGCCGTAATGTTCCAGTTCCGCGCCGTCCAGCCGCACCGAACCCCCGTATGGCCGCCACACGCCGGCGAGCGCGCGCGCCAGCGTAGACTTGCCCGACGCCGAAGGGCCGGCAATGCCGGCCGCCTGCCCCGGCTCCAGCCTGAGGGTAGCGCCGCGCACCGGCGCGGTATTCGCCCCCGGCGGCGCCACGACAAGGTTCTGGACTTCGACGAGGGCGCGCGGCGCGGGCAGCTCCGTGCGGTCCGGCTCCGGCGGCGTCTCCGCAAGCAGGGCCGCCAGCGAACGCCGGGCCGCCAGCGAACGCTGGAACGACGGCCATTGCATCACGGCTTGCTCGATCGGCGCGAGCGCCCGGCCCAGCAGGATCGACGCCGCGATCATGATGCCGGGCGTCACCTGGCCCCGGATCGCCAGCCAGGCGCCGAGCCCCAGCATCATCGACTGCAGGAACAGGCGCAGCGTCCGCGAGGTGACGCTGAACAGGCCGTTCCGGTCCGATATCGACAGCAGCCGGTCGAGCATCTCGCCCCTGAGCGCCCGCGAGCGGGACACCACCGCATCCTGCATGCCGAGCCCCCGCACCGTCTCGCTGCCGGCCCGCATCTGCTCGACGAAATGCGCCGACCGGGCCGCGGCTTCCCCCGCCTCGACCTGGAGCCTGGAGGTTCCGAGCTGGTTGAGGAGCGCAATGACAAGCAGGAGAAGGCCGGAGAAGACCGCCAGGAGCCCCAGCATCCAGTGGAAGGTGAACAGCGCGAACAGGAAGACCGGCGTCCAGGGCGCATCGAAGAAGGCGAACGGTCCCGACCCCGACGCGAAGCGCTGGATGGTCTCGAGATCGCGCAGGCCCGTCGCCGGCCGCGCGCGTTCGGCCGGGGACACGGACCGCGAGAGCACGGCCCGCAGCACCCGCGAATCGAGCCGTTCCTGCAGGCGCGCGCCGGCCCGCGCCATCACCCGCGCGCGGGCATGGTCGAGGATGCCCATCATCAGGAACAGGAACGCCACGATCCCGATAAGCGCGACCAGCGTCGCCTCGGAGCGCGAGGTCAGCACCCGGTCATAGACCTGCAGCATGAACAGCGGGCCGGTCAGCATCAGCAGGTTGACGGCGACGCTGAACAGGCCGCAGGAAACGAAGAGCCTGCGGCTCTCCGCAAGGGCTGTGCGGATTTCCCTGCCGCCATACAGCTTGCCGTCGCTCAAGCGATCACCTCTTGTCCCCGCCGATCCGCCAGGGATTCCTGCGCTGCCCCTGTTGGCTCCAGCCATAGAATCAAGACCGCTCGAAGGCGATATAGACAAGCTTGCGAACCGCATCAATCGGGACGCGCGACGATAACTCGCGTCGCCGTCCCTTCCTCCTCGAACATTTCGGCGACAATCCGCACCTTCACCGCTCTCGGCTCAACCCGCGCGCCGTTCGCGCCATTGCCACCGTGACCGAAGCGTCGGTGGCCTCCTCCGTTACTCTCTCATTCAATGTGTCCGCCCCGGTCCCCCGAGCTCAATCCCGTCGGGAACGTCTGGCAGTTCTTGCGCGACAACTGGCTCTCGAACCGCGTTTTCCAGAACTACGACGACATCCTCGATCACTGCTGCCATGCCTGGAACAATCTCGTCTCACAACCAGCTCGGATCGCCTCTATCGGAGCCCGAAAATGGGCCCATGGGTTCTGAACCGGCGCCGTTGGTATAAGACCGGTACGGACGAGGCACCGGGATTTCAGCTTGACGCGGCGATCTTGCCGTTGGACGTCAGCGCCGACGGCCGCGATTACCATAGTCTGCATGGGTCGACTGTCGCGACCGATGGCAGGATCGACTCGCGTCGGAGGACTGTTTGGGGTCACGACACGAGCACCGTTCCAGCCTCCGCCGGCCAGGTGAGCACCGCCCGGTCGCCGACGGTGAATGGCTGCACGAGCGCGCTGCCGGCGTTCGGACGCGCGACCCTGACCGTTCCCTCGGGACCGGGACCGACGCGGATGCAGAAGATCGACAACCCGCCGCGGTAGCTCACTTCCTCCACCGTTCCCGCAAGCCGGTTGGCTGCGGCCGCCCCGGAAGGCTCGTCCCCGGGTCGGGTGATCGCGATCTTCTCCGGTCGGACCGCCAGCCAGACGGCACACCCGCTTTGGAGGCCGGGCGCTTCCGCCCCTTGCAGGCGCACGCCCAGCCCTGGCGCGTCGATCTCGAAGCTCCCGTTGCCGACTTGGCGACCGGTGCCGGCAATCAGGTTTACGGCGCCGATGAAGCCCGCGACGAAGCGGTCGGCAGGACGCTCGTAGAGTTCGACGGGCGGCGCCGTCTGGCGGATCGTTCCGCCTTCCATGACCGCCGCGCGGTCCGCCATGGACAGCGCCTCTTCCCGGTCATGCGTCACGAGCACGAAGGCGATTCCGACCGTCTCCCGGAGGCGGACCAGCTCGAAACGCATCTGCTCGCGCAGCGGCGCATCCAGGGCCGAGAGCGGCTCGTCCAGCAGCAGCGCTCTCGGGCGCTTGACGAGCGCTCTCGCCAGCGCGACCCGCTGGCGCTCGCCGCCCGAGAGC
>JAJECZ010000364.1 GCA_022821735.1 Alphaproteobacteria bacterium
GTTCCGGTTCCGGCAGCCGACCCATGCCGCGACTGTCGCAGGCCAGCAGGCCCTGGGCATGAGGGACCTGAACCTCATTTCCAAGGAAACGATGGCCAAGTTTGACAAGAATTGTCTTACCCCGATCGAACCCATGGCCCCAGATGAAATCCGTGCGCTGCGGGATCGCGAAGCTGCGAGCCAGGCTGTCTTCGCGCTCCATCTGAACGTCTCGCCGGGGCTGGTGAGCGAGTGGGAGCGCGGGGAAAAGCGCCCAGGGGGACCGTCTGCGAAGCTGTTGGCTCTTGTGAAGGCGAAAGGTCTTGAAGCCGTCGCGTGAAGCGGTTCATCCCCCCTACCCTATGCACTCTTTCTTGGCAGGGCCGTCGACACGGGGATCGACGGTCTGCCATCCAGTCATCCAATCCGGCCTGTTTCTTTGCCCCCTCGGGTTGGCCGGCCGCGCGCAGGGAAGTTCCATCACTTTTTTGTAGCTATCTGGTAGCTATCGGCTATCTTATTG
The DNA here is from genome assembly GCA_022821735.1 of Alphaproteobacteria bacterium. Classification (GTDB taxonomy): domain Bacteria; phylum Pseudomonadota; class Alphaproteobacteria; order Bin95; family Bin95; genus Bin95. The sequence continues at coordinate 503 of JAJECZ010000364.1, forward strand.
GTTGAATTCTGACTACCCTTGCGCAGAGGCACCACTTCAAAGGCACATGAGAGTTCTTTATTCTTATTTGGAAGCAGTGAGTTAAAACACAGTTCAGTATCAGGCTATCTGCTAGATACCCTTGGATAGCTATATAGTATCTAGTTGCATTTAGATATCTGATAGATACCATTGACTAGCCAGTAGCTATCAGATAGCACGCCTCTAGGAGGCTCGACCATGTCCGTGATCGTGTTTGCAAACCCCAAGGGTGGCGCAGGAAAGACCACGTGCGCGCTTGTTCTCGCAACCCAGCTTTCCGAGAGCGGGGCCACCGTGACTGTCGTCGATGCCGATCCTGAAAGATGGATTTCGGCTTGGGGCAATCTGCCGGGAAAACCGAACAACATTACGATCGTGAACGATGTCACGGAAGACAGCGTAATGGACCGAATCGAGACGGCGACCCGGGAAAGCCAGTTCGTGATCGTGGACTGCGAAGGCACCGCCAGCCTTATGGTGGCGAATGCGGTTGGGATGGCCGACCTCGTGCTTGTGCCGACTCAAGGATCCTCCATGGACGCCAGGGGTGCCGCCAAGACCATCCGGCTGATCGCAAACCAGGCCCGATTGGCACGCAGGGACATCCCGCATTGCGTCGTGCTCTGCAGGACGAGTGCAGCTGTTGCGTCAAGATCGCTCAGGAACGTGCATGACCAGTTGGAGCAGGCTGGGATTTGGGTGCTTAAGACGGGGCTCGTCGAACGCGCCGCCTACCGGGACCTTTTCGCATTCGGTGGGACGCTGGCCGGCCTTGATCCGGAACAGGTAAGCAACGTTGACAGGGCGGTTCAGAACGCGCGCGAGTTCGCCGGAGAGGTCATCATCACGTTGAAGGAGATTGCATCATGACAGCGGAACGCGCGGACTTGGGTTTCGGAGCGGCGCTGGACGATCTGTCGGACTTCCCGCAGAGTTTGGCCAAGGCACCCGGACCCAAGGTGGCCAAGGACGAGACGGAAATGGCGGCGGAAGCGTCGGGCTTCACAAGCCGGGAACCAAAGCCGGGCGCAGCTGCCCGGCGACAACGTCGGCGACGCACGGGCCGAAATGTGCAGTTCAACATCAAATCGCGCCAGGAAACGATCGACGCATTCTGCGGCGTTGCTGATGACAATGGCTGGGGGCTGGGAGAAACCCTCGAACACGCGGTCGCGCTCCTTCTGAGGGAGTACGGTTCCGGAGGCAGGACGCAATGATGTCGGACCGAAGCATTCGTGTCCCAGAACGGCAAACTGCCGTGGCCCGGCATAGTCGTTATCGTGTTTCCAGATCAACCGAAGGTTGCGCGGCCACACTTGATCAGTGGTTTGAGGCGCTGATCGGCGCCGACACCCTTGACGAGGTCTTCGATCCACGAAGGCGCCACTGAGCGGCGGCGCGCAGGAGAGGGGGGACCGGATGGCGGCGCTCTCAGGGCGATCCGTGCACTCCGGCCCGTCACGCCGGATTCCGTCGAGTCGGTTCCGCTCGAAGCAAGCCGCCCCGCGACGTGCCGCGAAAACCGACTTCGAGACACTGTTCATGGACCGGCCGGCCGGAACCGGCCAGGACGAGGACGCCTCCCGGCAGGACCGGGAGCTGCGCCTCGACGGCCGGCGGCTGGGCCGCCTTCGCGGCGGCAAGATCAGGATCACGTGCGGCTGCGGGCATTCGGGCGACGTTCCCGTCGCCGCCCTCGTCGCCCGGCACGGCGATGAGGTGCGCGTTCGCGACGCCACCGCCTCGATGCGGTGCGGAAACTGCGGCGGTCGCCGCATCCAGGAGGTCCGTTGGGTCGAATGAGCGGATCCTGGAGCGGATGGGTGGGAATCGAACCCCCGTCTTGAGCCTGGAAAGCCCGTGCTCTGCCATTGAGCTACACCCGCAGGTGCAGATCACGTAGATCCCGACGCTCCGGAGGTCAAACCGGTTCTTGCCGATCCCGCCTGCCACGGGACGGATGCCAGTCGGCGGAACCGTTCCGTCACCAGGCGACGAGATCCCCAAGCCGCCCGCTTGAAGAAGGCCCGAGGCGTGCCACGCCGTCGGAACTTGGTCGGTTCCAAGGACCGTGATCCATTCGCCCGTCACCGCGTCCATGATCCCTTGCGCCATTTCGCGGGTGACGCGTCGTTCCATGCACCAGGCCTACCGGCGGGCGACGAGCGGAGCCGCTTCGACGCCCGCCCGGATGCGCATGATCGAGGAATCGCGTTGAAACCTGACCCACCCCCGAACAGGCGGAAAGGCCCGCCCCGCAACGAATCAGCGCGGTCGGAGAGATGGCGTGCTCGATCACCCGTCACATTTCCACAACGCGGACGGACATCGGGTCGGGCCTTCGGACCGGTCCGGGCGAGGCCGCACCTCCCTGGCAAGCGCGCGGCGGTTCTCGGCCCGAACTCCTGCAGTCGTGGCCGCCTTGCGGCCGCTGCCGTTTTCCGGCGGAGGCGGCCCTTCGGGCCGCGGGCGCTCCGCGCCCTGGCGCCGCTTCTGTTTCCACTTTCCCTTGTCCTCCGGTCGGGCCTTCGTCCCTTTCCCGCCTTTCGGCCGCGACGCTGGATGCCCTGCCGGCTCGCTTGCTCGTTTCCACCTGGGTGTCCGGGCCTGGCGAGTCCGGGCGGGGGATCGGGAGGCTTCTGCATGATCGTCTGCCTCGCTCTCGTGGCGATGCCTTGCGGCCCAGGCTCTCCGCTCCAATTGGCGGTCGCTGGCGCTCCCGCCAATTCCGCTGCGATCCTTATCGCCTCCGGTCGCTGACGCTCCCTGCGCGCTTGCGCTTGCCGGCCGGGCCGGGAGCGCGGACGCCTGCCTGAACGGTCGCGCCGGGCCGGGCGCGCGTGACGGGAGTTGGAGGGAAGCGGGGAGGGGGCGGCAGCAGCGTGGTCCGGCGGCGGGCGCCTGCTGTCAGCTTCAACCCCTTGAGACGGAGACGCACCATGACCGCGACAACGCCCCTTCCCGGAAATTCCGCCAACACTTTCCTCACCCACCTCTTCGGAACAGGCCTCAAGGACGACCGCTACGTCGTCGAGAAGTTCCGCGCCCTGGTCAACGGCGAGATCCGCCGCGCTGCGGAGCCCGCGCCCGCGAAGGGCCGGAGCCGGCGAAAGGCGCCGTTCCCCACCGCCACCCTGAAGGCGGTCCGCGAGATGCGTCCGGCCCGCAACGAGATCATCATCTGCACCGGCACGCGGTCCAGGGGCGGGGTCCAGTATTGGGGATCGGTTTCGGCCGGGCTCTTCTGCGACCGTCGCCAGCGCGGCTGAGCTGCGCCCTCGGGGACGTCCGCCCGGCGCGACGACGGCGGGCCGGGCGCTCCCCACATTTTTTCCACCCAAGGCAAGGAGAGCCTCCCATGTGCCAGCAGGAAGACATCGAGGCGAAGCGGGCGCGCGAACGGGCGCGCTGGCATCGCCGGGCCGCCGAGCGGCAAGAGAAGGGCCTTTGCCTGGCTTGCGGCAAGGCCCCGCCCGCTCCGGGAAGGACCCGGTGCGAGCCATGTGCCGGCAAGCGCCGGGAGGCCGATGCGCAACGCCAGCGCCGACGGACCGCCGACCGCGTCGCCCGGGGCCTCTGCCCCAAGTGCGGGAAGGCCGGTGCCGAGCCGAATCGCGCGCTCTGCGCATCCTGCAGCGACAAGAGGAACCGGGCGGCCCGGGCGAGGGACGCCAGGCTTCGCGCCGAGGGGACGCCAAGACGGGACCCGGCCAAGGCCCGCGAGTACGAGCGCGAACGCGGCCGACGCCTCTATGCCGAGCGGACGGCCGCGGGCGTCTGCACCAAGTGCGGCAAGGCTCCCGCGCGTCCGGACCGGACAACCTGCGAGCCTTGCGCCGAGAAGCACAGGGCCCGCGATCGGCAGCGTCTCGCCAGGGCGAAGGCCGAGGGCCTGCCCTACTGCGGCCGCGATCCCGAGAAAAGGCGCAAGGCCGGGCGGAAGCACGGCCGGCGGCGAACGGAATCACGGAGGGCGGCCGGCCTCTGCATTCGTTGCGGACACGCCCCGGCGGCCGAGGGCCGCTCGATGTGCGAGCCCTGTCGCGAGAACAGGAGGGTGGCCAAGCAGGCCCGACATCGCGAGCGGCGCGCTGCCGGCCTTTGCGTCCGGTGCTCGGTTCCGACAATCGGCGGCAAGGCGCATTGCGATGCCTGCGCCGCCGAGAGGAGCAGGCGTCGCGACAAGGAGGCCAAGCGGGCCTCGGATCGCCGGCGCTACGAATTCCGGCGCGCCCTCGGCGCATGCACGAGATGCGGGCAGCCCGCGAACGGGGCCGCCGAGTGCCGGTCCTGCCGCGACGCCGC
>JAJECZ010000491.1 GCA_022821735.1 Alphaproteobacteria bacterium
CCGCCGGGCGAGGTGCCGGCCTGGAGGATCGCCGGGCCGTTCTGCGGCGAGCGCACCACGTTGAGCGGCCCGCGCGAGCGGAAGAACTCGCCCTCATGCTCGATCCGGTGCACCTTCGAGGCGTCGGCGAAGCGTGCGCCCTCGCGGTCGAGCAGCACGGCGTCCTCGTCCCAGCTGTTCCAGAGCTTGCGGCAGACCTGCATGTATTCGTGCGCGCGCTCGTAGCGCCGCTCCGTCGCCTCGCGCTCGACGCCGTAATTGGCGGCCTGGTTGCTGTTGATGGAGGTCACCACGTTCCAGCCGGCCCGGCCGGAGGTCATGTGGTCGAGCGTGGCCCAGAGGCGCGCGGCGTAGAAGGGATGCTGGTTGGAGACCGAGAAGGTCGCCGCGACCCCGATGCGCTCCGTCACCGCGCCAAGCCAGCCGAGCAGCGGCACCGGGTCGTGCTCGGGCGCCTGCACGGCGTAGCGCAGCGCCGGCTCCAGCGACCCCTGGTAGGTGTCCGAGATGTAGTTGAGGTCGGCGAAGAACACCATGTCGAACAGGCCGCGCTCGCAGGTGCGCGCGATATGCTCGTAGAGGCCCGGCCGCGCCCAGTCCCAAGAGGGGTCGGTCTTCGGGTGCCGCCACATGGCGAGGCTGTGGTAGGTGGGCCCGTGCGTCAGGAACTGGGCCAGGTGCATCTTCCCGCCGCGCGCCACGAGCCGCCTCCTAGCCGTCCGTCAGCGGCTCGCCGCCGAAGCGTTCGCGGGTTGCGATCTCGGCGACGCTGCGCCGCCGGAGCTTCGTCAGCTGGCGGACCGGTCTGCCGAGCGGCACAACGGCCGCCACGGCGAAGTTATCAGGGATATCGAGCAGGCGCCTGACCTCCGGCTCCTCCGCGACCGCAAGCGTGGTGATCGTGCCGCCGAGCCCGGCCTGCCGCGCGGCCAGCAGCGTGTTCCAGACGAAGGGGTAGATCGACGCGCCGGAGATGACGCCGACCCGGTCCAGATAGCGGTCCATCGAGGCGACGGCGCCGAGATCGACGATGAAGACCAGCACCACCGGCGCCTCCTTGAAGGGCTCCGTCAGCCGCGACGGCGGGCGGGTGGCGGCTGCTTCCTCGTCCGTGACCGCCGAGGGATGCACCGTGTTCCACGGGCTCTCGCCGCGCTTGACCTGGGCCGTGTAGCGCCTCGCCGCCGGCACGGACAACGCCGCCAGCCGGTCTTTGGTCCTGGGGTCGCGCACCACGATCACCCGGTTGCCCTGGCGGTTGCCGCCGCACGGCGCGAACCGGGCCGCATCCAGCAGCCGGTAGATCGTCTCGTCCGGCACCGGGTCGTCGGTGAAGTCCCGGCAGGCGAAGGTGGTCCGCATCGCCTCGTCGAGTTCCATGCCCTCCGTCTCCCCCGATCTGCCTCGTCAAGCGGGACTCTCGCAGCATCCTCCGTGCCCGGCAAGGGAGCGCGCATGAGCAACCAGATAGATGGGCGCCGCGACAGGCCGGATAGATGGGTAACAGTTTCCCCGTTCGTTCGGCGTCCGCGCGGGCGTGAGGATGGCGAAAGTGGAAAATTGCCGTGTTAATCTCTTTTTGTTCGTTTTGTGCTTGACATTGGGGAAAAGATACCGATATAGAACCCGGAGAGGCGGCATCCGGAGCTGCTTCTCCGGCGCCGCGCGGCCGGCGGCACCGGTTTCGAAAAACCCCTGTGAAACGCACGGGAGAGGTGTGCCCGCCGCCTCGCGCGCGCAATCCAGCGCGCGAACCGCGCCGGCGCAAACGCGCGCTGACGGGCGCGCGCGATACGCGCGAAACAGGGTCCGCTGCCCGGGCGGCGTGGAGAACGGAACGGAGACGGACGGAAAGGAGGGACCATGACAGAACATGACACTTCCGGCGGGCCTCATGACAAAACATGACACATCATGACACTCCATGACACGTCCCGTGACGCCCCCCTTCGTCACCCCGGACTCGATCCGGGGGGCCATGTCTTCATCCCGGCCCCCGGCCGCGCGCCGGTCAGGCGCCGTCGTCTATCGTGTGCAGTTCGCGGCGCAGGATCTTGCCGGTGGAGTTGACCGGGAGGTCCGGGACGAACTGGATCTGCCGCGGCACCTTGTAGGGGGCGAGGTGCTCGCGGCAGTGGGCCACGATGCTGTCCGCCGTCGGTTCGGCGCCGGGCCGGGGCACGATATAGGCCTTGGCAAGCTCGCCCTTCTCGCGGTCCGGCACGCCGCCGACGGCGGCCATCGAAACATCCGGGTGAGCCGCCAGCACCCGCTCCAGCTCCGCCGGATAGACGTTGAAGCCGGCGGTGTTGATCATGTCCTTCTTGCGGTCCACGACCCAGAGGAACCCGTCCTCGTCCCGGGTGGCGACATCGCCGGTGCGGAACCAGCCGTCCTCGTCGAAGGCCTCCTTCGTCGCCGCCTCGTTGCCGTAATAGCCCATGGGCACGATGGGACCGCGGATCAGCAGCTCGCCCGGCTCGCCCGCCGGTGCGGTCTGCCTGCCGTCCTCCAGGGAGCCGATGCGCGCCTCCACATAGGGTATGGCGACGCCGATGGAGCCCAGCCGGCGCTCGCAGGCTGCGGCATGGGTCGTACCGGGGCCGGCCAGTTCCGTCATGCCCCAGAGCTCCAGAAGCGTCGCGCCGAACTTCTCCTCGACCTCGGCGGCGGTAGCGGGCGGGATGGTCTGTCCGCCGGTCGTCATCCGCTCCAGGCTGGACAGGTCGTATCTGCCCATGGCGGGGTCGGCCAGCATGTACATGAAACCGGTCGGCACCGCCTCCAGCATGGTCGCGCGATAGCGTTCGACGGAGCGCAGCATGGCTTCCGCCTCGAACCGCTCCAGCAGCACCATCGTCGCGCCGCACAAGAGGCCGCAATTCATCACCACCATGCCGTAAACATGCGAGAGCGGGAGCGCGCTGACGGTGGTGTCGGCCTCCGTCCGGCCGTGCATCAGCGCCGTCCCCGCCGTCCCGACCGCGATGGCGCGGCCGGACATCATGGCACCCTTCGGATGACCGGTCGTGCCCGAGGTGTAGCCGATGGCTCCGAGCTCATCGAGGCTGCGCGGACGCGCTTCGAACGCTTCCGGCATATTGGCGATGAACGCCTCGTAGGTCTCCGCCCCTTCCGGCGCCTCGTCCGCCGCGAACACGACCCGTTCCACGGCCGTCCCCGCCAGCGCCTCGAACAGGGCCTCGCCCTTGCCCGGCCCCGCCAGCAGCAGCTTCGCGCCGCAATTGCCGGCGATATAGCCTATCTCTCCGGCGGTCAGCATGGCGGTGACCGGGTTGAGCACGGCGCCCGCCTTGGCGGTGCCGTAATAGGCCGCCATCCAGTCGAACGTATTGGGTGCGCAGAGCGTCACCCGGTCGCCGGGTTCGATGCCTGCGGCCACGAGCGCATTGGCGAAGCGGTTGGCCTGCCGGTCCAGCGCCTCGAAGCTGTAGGGCACATCCTCGAAAATCACCGCCGGCCTGTCGCCGAACGCCGCCGCGGCCCTGGCCGGCATTTCGCCGAGTGTCACCAGCATCGCCGTCCTCCCTGCTCGGTTCCTGCGCCGGCCCGACCTGGCCGGACAGGGACCGTAACCGGAAACAGCGAGACTATCACGATGCAAGGCCGCCGGTCCGGCCTTTCCACCGGGTCCGGGCGGCCTATTATCCCCCTCCTCCGGCTTCCGGCAGGAGCGCCTCTTGGACCGCAGCCCGCTCTATATCTGGCTCGTCACCGCGACGGGGCTGCTGGCGTTCTTCACCATGGTGTTCTCCAGCACCATGGCGAATGTCGCGATCCCGCATGTCATGGGCGCGTACGGGATCGGGCAGGACAGGGCGCAGTTCCTCGCCACCGCCTTCCTCGCCACCAATACGGCGAGCCTGCTCATCAACCGCTGGCTCGTCGCCCGCATCGGCCAGCGCAGCGCCTTCGCGCTCTCGCTGATCCTGTTCGCCGTCGGCAGCATGATCTGCTGGTGGGCGCCCAACTTCAGCCTGATCGTATTCGGCCGCATCGTCCAGGGCCTCTCTTCCGGCATCGTGCAGCCGCTCGACATGGTGGTGCTGTTCCAGGTCTTCCCGCCGGACAGGCGCGGCCTCGCCATGGGCCTGTTCAGCATGGGCGTGGTGTTCGCGCTCGGCCTCGGACCCGCGATCGGCGGCCTCGCCATCGACCTGCTGGAATGGCGCTACATCTTCATCGTGCCGCTGCCGGCCGCGGCGCTCGCCTTCCTGCTGGGCTTCATCTTCATCCCCGAACGCGAGCAGCGTGCGCAGCCCGAGCCCTTCGACGCGCTCGGCTTCGCCCTCGTCGCCGCCGCCATCTTCCTGCTGACCACCGGCATCGCCTCCGGCCAGCGCGAGGGCTGGTTCTCGGACTACATGCTGGCCATCTGGGGCGGGTTCCTCGTCTCCGCAGTAGGCTTCGTGCTTTCTCAGTGCCGCCCGAACGCAAGCCTGCTGGACCTCGGCCTCTTCCGGAACCTCCGCTTCGCCGCGGCGGGCACGACCAGCTTCGTGTTCGCCTTCGCCTCCTTCGGCACGGTCTATATCTTCCCCGTCTTCGGCCAGATCGTGCCGGGCATGACGGCAACCGAGGCGGGTTCGCTGCTGCTGCCGGGCTGCATTGTCGCTTCGTTGCTGCTGCCGCTTGCGGGCCGGCTCTCCGACCGTTACCCGGCCCCGCTGATCGTCTTCGGCGGCATGGCGGCGGCAATGGCAAGCGCGGTGATGATGGCGGGCGCGGACAGCGACACCGCCTTCTGGACCATTGCGGGCTACCTGCTGGTGAACCGGATCGGCGTCGCCTTCGTCACGCCCGCGCTCAACAACACCGCGCTCGCCGCGCTGGAGCCCCGGCAGCTCGACAGCGGCGCGGGCGTCGTGAACCTGCTGCTGATGCTGGGCGGCTCCTGCGGCATCAACATCCTGGTCGTGGTGCTGGAGCGGCGCATCGGGCACCACAGCGACGCCTTCGCCGCGACGCAGACGGCGGCCAACGACGCCACGCGGGAGCTTCTCGGCCGGGTCGGCGGGATTCTCGGCCGCGCCGGCCTTCCGGACGGCGCGCGCGAGCAGGCGGCGCTCGACTATCTGGGGCACATGGTGGCAGCGCAGGCGAACATGCTGGGCTTCCAGGACGGCTTCATCGCCATGGCGGTGTTCTGCATCCTGCCGATGCTGCCCGTCTGCCTGCTGATCGGCAGGACCGCCCGCTCTATTCGACGGTGACCGCCTTGGCGAGGTTGCGGGGCTGGTCCACATCCGTGCCCTTCGCCACCGCCGTGTGGTAGGCGAGCAGCTGGACCGGGACCGCATAGAGGATCGGCGCGACGAAGGGATCGACCGCCGGCATCTCCACCGCCGCCTCGGCATCGCCGCCCACCGCCTCGATGCCCGCCGCATCGCTCACCAGGATCACCCGTCCGCCGCGCGCCGCCACCTGGCGGATATTGGAGGCGGTCTTGTCGAACAGCCGGTCCGAGGGCGCGATGGCAATGACCGGCACCTCCTCGTCGATCAGCGCGATGGGCCCGTGCTTCAACTCGCCCGCAGCATGGCCGGCAGCGTGGATATAAGAGAGTTCCTTGAGCTTCAGCGCCCCTTCGAGCGCGATGGCGAAGTTCGTACCGCGCCCGATATAGAGCACGTCGCGCGCGCCGGCGATGCGGTGCGCCAGCCTCTCGATGCCGTCGTCCTGCTCCAGTATGTCCGCCGTGCGCGACGGCACTTCCAGCAGCGCCTCGGTCAGCCGGCCGGCTTCCCGCCCGTCCATCGTACCCCGGGCAAGCGCGGCCGCTATGGACAGCGCCGCCAGCACGACCAGCTGGGTGGTGAACGCCTTGGTCGAGGCGACGCCAATCTCCGGGCCGGCGAGCGTGTGGATCACGGCGTCGCTCTCGCGCGCGATCGCGCTCTCCGCCACATTGACGACGGAGACCGAATGCAGGCCCTGCCGGCGCGCATAGCGCAGCGCTTCCAGCGTGTCGATGGTCTCTCCCGACTGCGAAATCTGGAGCGCCATGCCGCCCGGTTCCAGCGGCGGCTCGCGGTAGCGCAGTTCCGACGCGATATCGAGGTCCACCGGCAGCCGGGCCAGGCTCTCCAGCCAGTATTTCCCGACCAGGCCGGCATAATAGGCCGTGCCGCAGGCGGACGCGGTCACGCGGGCGACCGAGGCGAGGTCGATGCCGAGCTCCGGCAGCGCAACCGAGCGCGTCAGCGGGTTGAACAGGGCCCGGAGCGTGTCCCCGATCACGGTCGGCTGCTCATGGATCTCCTTTTGCATGTAGTGGCGGTAATTGCCCTTGCCGATCATCGCGCCGGCAAGCCGGTTGCGGCGCACCGGCCGCTCCACCGCGCCGCCCTGCGCATCGCGCACCTCCGCCCCGCTGCGCGTGAACACCGCCCGGTCGCCCTCTTCGAGGAAGGCGATACGGTCCGTGAAGGGCGCGAGCGCCAGCGCGTCGGAGCCGAGGAACATCTCGCCCTCGCCCGGACCGAAAGCGAGCGGGCTGCCCCGCCGCGCCCCGATCATCAGGTCCTGCTCGCCGGCGAACAGAATGGCGAGCGCGAACGCTCCCTCAAGCCGCTCCAGCGCCGCATCGGTCGCGGAGACGGGATCCATTCCCCGTTCGAGATTGCGCGTGATGAGCTGTACCACGGCTTCCGTGTCGGTCTCGGTGACGAAGGTGCAGCCCTCCGCCTCCAGCTCGCCGCGGAGCGCCAGGAAGTTCTCGACGATGCCGTTATGGACCACCGCCACGCGGCCGGTGGCGTGCGGGTGCGCGTTCGCCTCATTGGCCGCGCCGTGGGTCGCCCAGCGGGTGTGGCCGATGCCGGAGGCGCCCTCCACCGGCTTCGCCGCCACCAGGTCGCGCAGCCGGTCGATCTTGCCTTCCGCGCGCCGGCGGCGGATGGCGCCGTTGTCCAGCACCGCGATGCCGGCGGAATCGTAGCCGCGATATTCGAGCCGCTTCAGCCCGTCGATCAACGGCCACGCGACGGGCCCGCGCCCGAGAATGCCGATAATGCCGCACATGGCGCCGCTCCCGGTCAGTCGCCGGAGGACTGGCGGTTGCGCCGCATGCGAAGGCGGGCGGCCCAGCCCTTGCGTTCGGTCTGCTCGGCGCGTTCGACCACCAGCGCGTCCGCCTCGACATTGCGGCTGACGGTCGAGCCCGCGCCGACCACGGCGCCGGGGCCGATGGAAACCGGAGCTACAAGCGCGGTGTTGGAGCCGATGAATGCGCCCGCGCCGATCTCGGTCCGGTGTTTGCGGAAGCCGTCATAGTTGCAGGTGATCGTGCCTGCGCCGATATTGGCGTGGGCGCCGACATGCGCATCGCCGATATAGGCGAGGTGGTTCGCCTTCGCGCCCGCCTCCAGCACGGCGTTCTTCACCTCGACGAAATTACCGACCCCCGCGCCGGGCCCGACATCGGCTCCGGGCCTGAGCCGCGCATAGGGGCCGACCCGCGCGCCCGAGCGCACGACCGCGCCCTCCAGATGGCAGAACGCCCGGATTTCCGCGCCCTCCTCCACCGTCACTCCGGGCAGGAACACGGTGTTCGGCCCCACGGTCACGTCCCTGCCGAAGCGCGTGTCGTGGCTGAGCCAGACGGTTTCCGGCATCGGCATGGTGACGCCGGCGGCGAAGGCGCGCTCCCGCAGACGGCGCTGCATGGCGGCCTCCGCGCGGGCGAGTTCGGCGCGCGAGTTGACGCCGAGCGCCTCTTCCTCGGCGGTCTCGACCAGCGCGGTGTCCAGCCCGTCGGCCCGCGCGAGCGCCACGATGTCGGTCAGGTAGTATTCGCCCCTGGCGTTGTCGTTGCCGACCCGTTCGAGCAGGGGGAGGAGGCGGCGCCCGTCAACCGCCATGATGCCGGAATTGCAAACCGGCAGCGCGCGCGCCTCCGGCCCCGCGTTGCGCCATTCCACGATCGCTTCCGGCATCCCCGCCGCGTCGAGGACCACCCGTCCGTACTGGTTGGCGCCCGAAGGCCGCATCCCCAGCACGGCGACGGCGGCGCCCTCCGCCAGCGCGTCCGCGAGCGCGGTCATCGTTTCCGCCCGGATGAGCGGCGTGTCGGCGAACAGCACCAGCACGGTCCCTTCGAAGCCGGCCAGCGCCTCGCGGGCGGCAAGCACGGCGTGGGCGGTGCCGAGAGGTTCGGACTGCACCGCCGTCCGGGCCGGGGCGGCAGCGGCCGCCACCCGGTCCATGCCCGGCCCGGTGACGCACACCGTGCGCTCCGGCGCCAGTTCGGCCAGCGTGTCGAGCACATGGGCCAGCATCGCCTTGCCGGCGATTTCGTGCAGCGCCTTCGGCCTCGATGAGCGCATGCGTTCGCCCCTGCCTGCCGCCAGCACCGCCGCCGCCAGCGCCCGCTGCGCCATGTCCATCCCTCCGGTATCCGATCCCGGCCCAAAACTATGCGAAACTCACTGTGGCACAATCGTCTGCGGTTCAAGCTTTGTTGCGGAATATGACAATCGACACCGTCATCTTCGATCTCGACGGCACGCTGGTGGACAGCGCCGCGGACATCGCCTTCGCGGCGAACGCCGCACTGGCCGGCGAGGGTCTCGAACCGGTCACCGACGAGGAGGCCGCGCGCCTTATCGGCGACGGCGCCCGCAAGGCCGTCGAGCGCGCCTTCGCGCTGCGCGGCGGACCCTTGGACGAGTGCGCGCTGGACCGTGGCGAGCGCGCCTTCTCGCAGGCCTATGCGGATCCTGCCCAGCCCGTGCTCGGCCGCCTCTATCCCGGCGTGTCGGAGACACTGGCGCGGATGGCGGGAGTCGGGATCGGCTTTGGCGTCTGCACCAACAAGCCGCAGGCCGCCGCCGTCCGGACGCTTTCCGCGCTTGGCATCGCGGACAGGTTCGCGGTGCTGGTCGGCGGCGACCGCACCCCTTTCCGCAAGCCCGACCCGCGCCATCTGCTCGCCTGCCTGGCCCCGCTCGGCGGCCGTTCCGAGGCCGCCGCCATGGTCGGCGACTCGGCGAATGACGAAGAGGCCGCGCGCGCCGCCGGCACAACCTTCGTCGGGGTGAGTTTCGGCTACGGCCGGCCGAGCGGAACGGCGTGCGTCGTCCACCGTTTCCACGACATCCCGCAGGCTCTCGGCCTCTGACCCCACTTCCCACGCAATCGGCAAGGACCCTTCCCGCCATGGCTCACGACTATGTCACCGTTGCCCGCGAGGGCCGCGTCGCGACCGTAATCTTCGACCGCGGAAACCGGCTGAACCCGCTGTCGCTCAAGGCGATAGGGGAATTGACCGAGGTCGCGCTGGGCTTCCGCGACGACCTCGAAACCTCGGCCATCGTGCTGCGCACGCCCGACGGCAGCGGCTTCTCGGCCGGGCGCGACCTTGCGGACCCCGCGATGGAGATGCGCCGCGACAGGCCGATGCTCGCCAGGCGCCATGCGGCAGGGGCCGGCAAGCGCCTCTGCGCGGCCTGGGAGGGGCTCGAGCAGTTCACCGTTGCCGCCGTGGAGCGGTTCGCCATCGGCGGCGGGCTGGCGCTGGCGGCCGCCTTCGACCTTCGCGTGATGGGCGCCGGGGCGCATTTCCGCGCGCCGGAGGTGGCGCTCGGCCTCTCCATGAGCTGGGGCACGATCCCGCGCCTCGTCGCGCTGGTGGGCTTCAGGAACGACCTCGAAACCTCCGCCATCGTGCTGCGCACGCCCGACGGCAGCGGCTTCTCGGCCGGG
>JAJECZ010000142.1 GCA_022821735.1 Alphaproteobacteria bacterium
AGAGTTGCTGGACTGGCGCTGGGCCTTCTTCCTGATCCTGCCGCTGGGACTCGCCGCCTGCATCCCGATCCTGCTGGCGATCGGCCACAAGGAGCGCGGCACGGCGCGGCGATTCGACGCTGCCGGCTTCGTCATGATCGCCGTCGCCATCGGCGCCGCGCAGCTTTTCTTCGACCGCGGCCAGCGCAACGACTGGTTCGACTCCCTGGAGATCGTGGTCGAGGCCACGCTGGCGGCGGCGGGCTTCTACCTGTTCCTCGTCCATAGCTGGCTTGCGCGGGCCCCGCTCTTCGCGCCGGCCGCCTTCACCGACCGCAATTTCGTCCTCGGACTTTTCTTCGCCCTGGTCATGGGGATGCTTCAGTTCACGCCCATGATCCTGTTTCCGCCGCTGCTCCAGGAGCTGCGCGGCTATCCGGAGGCAGTCGTCGGCTACCTGATCGCAACGCGCGGCGTCGGCAACCTGCTGAGTTTCCTCGTCGTCGCGCAGTTCACCCGCCGCGCACCGCGCCTCTGCCTCGCAACCGGCCTGGCCATACAGGCGGGCGCGGGCGTGTGGATGGGGTCGCTCGACATCAACCTCCGGAGCGAGGACGTGTTCTGGTCGAACCTGATGCACGGTTTCGGCTTCGGCCTCTCCTACACGCCGCTCGCGATCCTGACCTTCTCCACCCTGCCGCCGGCTTACCTCACGCAGGGCAACGCCGTCTTCAGCCTGCTCAGGATGCTGGGTAGCAGCATCTTCATCTCGCTCACCCTGCTGCTGTTCGTCCACACGGCCGCGGAGGCGCGGGTGGCGCTCGCGAGCATCGTCAGCGTGTTCGATTTCGGCCTGGGCGCGCCCTGGCTCGCGCCGTTTGCCGACGCCGGCGGCAACGCCAACATCGGCCGGCTCGACCGCGCTTTCTATTTCCAGTCCAGCATGATCGGATACCTCAACACCTTCCACCTGCTGACCCTGGTGCCGCTCGTCGCGGCGCCGCTTGCATTCCTGTTTGCATCCCGGCGCGCCAATGCGATTGCCGCGGGCAATCAGTCTTGATAGACCGGCAACCCCTTCATTCCGGAGCCTAGAATCCCATGGTCAAACGAGTGCGAGTCGGGCGAAGCCAGGTCGCCGCCGAGCTGCACACCTTTGTCGAGAACGAGGTTCTGCCCGGCCTCGACCTGGCAAGCGGCGCTTTCTGGACGAATTTCGACGCCCTGCTGCACGAGCTTGCGCCGGCCAACCGCGACCTCCTCGCGCGCCGGGAGGCATTGCAGGCGGAAATCGACGCCTGGCACAAGGCCCGGCGCGGCGAGCCTGTCGACGGGCAAGTCTACCGGGCCTTCCTCGCCGAGATCGGCTATCTGGCGCCGGAAGGGCCGGATTTCAGCATCGAGACCTCTCATATCGACGAGGAGATCGCGACCATTGCCGGTCCGCAGCTTGTCGTTCCGGTGACGAACGCCCGTTATGCGCTCAATGCCGCCAATGCGCGCTGGGGCAGCCTCTCCGACGCGCTCTACGGCACCGACGCGATCCCGGGGGACGGCGGCGCGACCCGGGCCGGTGGCTACAACCCGGTGCGCGGAGAAAAGGTCATCGCCTGGACCCGCGCCTTCCTGGACGAAGCGGCACCGCTCGCCGCCGGTTCGCACGCCGACATCGTCGCCTACCGCGTCGAGAACGGCACCCTTGCGGCGGACCGTCCCGGCGGCGCGACCGGACTCGCCGAACCCGGCCTCTTCGCCGGCCACCGGGGCGACCCGGCGGCGCCCGAGGCCGTGCTGCTCCGCCATAACGCGCTGCATATCGAGATCGCGATAGACCGCAGCCACCCGGTCGGGCGGGATGACAGGGCCGGCGTTTCGGACGTGCTGCTGGAGTCGGCGGTCACCACCATCGTGGACTGCGAGGATTCCATCGCCGCCGTCGACGCCGAGGACAAGGTGCTCGCCTACCGGAACTGGCTCGGCCTCATCAAGGGCGACCTTTCCGCCAGCTTCGACAAGGAAGGCGGGTCGGTCGAGCGCCGCCTGAACCCCGACCGCCGCTATACCGCTCCCGACGGAGGCGAGGTCGTGCTGTCCGGACGGTCGCTCATGCTCTGCCGCAATGTCGGCCACCTGATGACCAACCCGGCGGTGCTGGACGGCGAAGGCCGTGAAGCGCCCGAAGGCATCCTCGACGCCGTCTTCACCTGTCTGATCGGCCTGCACGACCTCAAGGGCAACGGGGCTTACGGCAACAGCCGGGCGGGCTCCATCTACATCGTCAAGCCGAAGATGCACGGGCCGGAAGAGGTCGCGTTCGCAGACATGCTGTTCGCCCGCGTCGAGGACCTTCTGGGCCTGGAGCGCTACCGCATCAAGATCGGCATCATGGACGAGGAGCGGCGCACCACCGTCAACCTCAAGGAGTGCATCCGCGCGGCGCGGCACAGGGTCGCCTTCATCAATACGGGCTTCCTCGACCGCACCGGCGACGAAATCCACACCTCGATGGAAGCCGGCCCGATGATTCGCAAGGCGGACATGAAGGCCGCGCCGTGGCTCAGCACCTACGAGAACTGGAATGTCGATATCGGCATCGCCTGCGGCCTGCGCGGCCGGGCCCAGATCGGCAAGGGCATGTGGGCGATGCCGGACCTGATGGCGGACATGCTGGAGCAGAAGATCGGCCACCCGATGGCCGGCGCCGATACCGCCTGGGTGCCCTCGCCCACCGCCGCCACCCTGCACGCGACGCACTACCACCGCGTCAGGGTCGAGGAACGGCAGGAGGCGGTGGCGGGCCGTGCGCGGGCCGATCTCGGCGATATCCTTTCGATCCCGGTGGCGCCCCGCCCCAACTGGTCGGCGGAAGACATCCGCGCCGAACTGGAGAACAACGCCCAGGGCATCCTCGGCTACGTCGTGCGCTGGGTGGACCAGGGCATCGGTTGCTCGAAGGTACCGGACATAAACGACATCGGCCTGATGGAGGACCGCGCCACCTGCCGCATCTCTAGCCAGCACATGGCCAACTGGCTGCACCACGGCATCTGCACGGAAGACGAGGTGCAGGGGACTATGCGCAAGATGGCGGCGGTGGTGGACCGGCAGAACGCCGGCGACCCGGCCTATACGCCGATGGCGCCGGCCTTCGAAGGCCCGGCCTTCACGGCGGCGTGCGACCTCGTCTTCCAGGGCCGCGCGCAGCCCTCCGGCTATACGGAACCGGTACTCCACCGCCGCCGCGCCGAGGCCAAGACCGCCGGCTGACGCCTCAGCCTACATCTCCCGGCCAAGCGCGAGGAAGCGTTCGCGGCGGGTGCGGCGGAGGGCGCTGCCGTCGATGCCGTCCAGGTCGCGGAAGGCGTCTTCGAGGGCCTCTCCGAGGGAGGCTATCGCCGCTTCGGGGTTGCGGTGGGCCCCACCCAGCGGTTCGTCGACAACCCGGTCGATGACGCCGAGGCCGAGAAGGTCCGCAGCGGTCAGCTTGAGCGCCTCGGCTGCTTCGGGGCCGTGCTCGCTGCTGCGCCAGAGGATCGAGGCGCAGCCTTCGGGAGAAATCACCGAATAGATCGCATGCTCCAGCATCAGCACACGGTCGGCGGACGCGAGCGCCACGGCCCCGCCGGAGCCGCCCTCGCCGATAACGGAGGCGACGTAAGGCACGCGCAGTTCGAGGCCGATCTCGATGCAGCGTGCGATCGCTTCCGCCTGGCCGCGTTCCTCCGCCTCGACGCCGGGATAGGCGCCGGGCGTATCCACGAAGGTCAGCACCGGGATGCCGAAGCGGTCGGCCAGACGCATCAGGCGCTGCGCCTTGCGATAGCCTTCAGGGTGCGCCATGCCGAAATTGTGGCGTCGGCGCGATTCGAGGTCTGCGCCCTTTTCCTGCCCCAGCACCAGCACGGAGCGGCCCCGGAACCTGCCGATACCGCCGATGACGGCGGCGTCGTCGCGAAACGCCCGGTCGCCGGACAGCGGCAGGAAGCCGTCGATCAGCCCCTCGACAAAATGGGTCAGGCGCGGACGCCCGGGATGGCGGGCCACCTGGACGCGCTGCCAGGGCGACAGTTTCGAGTAGGTCTGGACCAGCAACTTTTCCGCCTTGGACCGCAGCTCCGCGATTTCCTCGGCGATGTTGAGGTCGTCATTGCCGCTCAACTGGTTCAGCTCGTCGATCTTGGCTTCGAGTTCCAGAACCGGCCGTTCGAACTCCAAGGGCACCAGCATCAGGAATCGCTCCTCGACGCGAGCGGATGATGATCGAAGACGGCGCGCCGCAATTGCTCCTCCACGACGTGGGTATAGATCTGTGTCGTCGCAATATCGGCGTGGCCGAGCAGCTGCTGCAGGCTGCGCAGGTCGGCTCCGCCTTCCAGCAAATGCGAGGCGAATGCATGGCGCATGACATGCGGCGACACCCGGCCGGGGTCCAGCCCCGCGCGAGCCGCCAGCCCGTCGAGCAATTGGCCGACCCGGCGCCGCGTGAGATGGCCTTCCCTGCTTCGGGAGGGAAACAGCCAGCGCGAGCCCCTGCCGTCGGCGGGAACAGGCCGGACCGCCGTCCAGGCGTCGATGGCGGCGCGAGCCGGACCGCCGAGCGGCACGACCCGCTCGCGCCCTCCCTTGCCCAGCACCGTCAACCAGTCGCGTCCGGGCGGCACGTCGGACATCGCGAGCCGGACAAGCTCCGACACGCGCAATCCTGTTCCATAGAGCAGTTCCACAATGCAGCCGAGCCTGAGCCGGGCCGCGCCGTCATAACCCTCGATGGCCTCGATCAACGCACGCAATTCCTCCACGCCGAGATGGCGCGGCAGCGGCCGGCCGATCTTGGGCGCGTCGAGCTTGTCGGCGGGATTGTCGGGGCGATAGCCTTCCGCCGTGCAGAAAAGGAAAAACTGGCGCAGCGCCGAGCGGCGGCGCGACACGGTGCGGGGAGACCGCCCGTCCTGCAGCAGGCCCGCCAGATAGCTGCGCAGGTCCGCCTCCCCCGATGCTTCCAGGCCGCAGCCGAGCGCCCCCTCGGCGTCTTCGAGGTCGCGGCGATAGGCGGCGACCGTGTTGGCGGCCGCCCCGCGCTCCACGACCAGCGCCTCGAGAAAGGCGTCCAGCGCGCTTGCGGTCACTGCACCGCCTCGACGAGGCTTTCGAACGCGTAGGCCCGTGCCTCTGCCGCCAGTCCGACGGCCGCCAGGGCGCGGACGATGGCAGTCGCGGTCGGCAGATCGGCCCGGGGCCGGCCGCCGGAGGCAATGACGGCATAGAGCACGGCCTCGCCGATCCGGCCGCCCCTTCCGGCCGCGTCGAGCCCGCGCCATACCACCGGCGCGGGAAACTCGCCCTCTACGCCTTCGAGATCGGTCAAAAGGGCGTTCCAGTCGTCCGGCCGCACGGGCTCGCCCACTGCCTCCATCAGCGCAAACAGCGTGACGGCGCGGGGATAGGGAGGCTCGCCGCCGCCAGCCTCCAGCCAGCGTCGGAGGCCGTCCTCCGCCCACGATACGGTATCGCCGGCGTCGGCGAGTTTCATCAGCGGCCAGGCGAGAACCGCGCGCTTGCTGTCCGCTTCGAGGGTCTCTCCCCGTTCCACCGCCGCGACGTACCAGCGTTCCGCAATATCGGCGCGCCCCGCCGCAAGCGCGGCAAGGACGGTCGTTACCGTATGCAGCGCCATTTCGGGCGACGGGACCACCGGCCCGGCATAGTCGACGGTCGCGGCCGCCACGGGCGCCAGCAGCCCCGCCGAGAGCGCATCCTCCCAAAGCAGCGCCAGCGCTTCCATCTTCTTCTGCGGGTCCGTTGCCTCGACCGCGTCGCGCGCGAGCAGGGCGCGGGGATGTCCGGCGTCCGCTGCCCGGAGATAGCGGGCAAGCAGGGCTTTCGGTGCGATCAGGCCGTTCCGGGCGGCCTCTTCCGCCTCCGCTTCCGTGCGGACGAGGCCTGCACGCGCGCGTACTGCCGCCGGGTCGCTGCGAAGGCTCCAGACCTCCGGCGGCGCCTCGTCGAGCGAGGCCAGCATCGCCACATTGAGCGGGGTGATCGGGCCGTCGTCGGGCAGCGCGGGCGCACTGTCGCCTGTTGCCCCCATCGCACGCAGCATCAGGCCCTCGAACAGCCGGTCGCCGTCCGCATCCACTTCGCGGAGAATGTCGAGGATAAGCTGCGCCCGGTCCAGATTACCCGCCCTCGCGGCGCAAAATGCGGCCACGCGTTGTACATAGGGTTCGGGCGCGCGTGTCATTTCCGCGTCCGCCGCAGTACAGGCGGCATCCAGGTCGCCCGACGCCAGGGCCGGATCGACCGGCTCGGACCGGGCCATGGCGGGAGGCGCCTCAAGGCCGGCCGCCCCGGCCAGCAGCGACGCCTCCCGGTCGCGGCCCAGATTGCTTAGCTGACGCACCCGCAAAGGCGCGAGTCGCGGCCCCTCGCCCTCCGGCGGCGCGGCACCGGCTGCCAGAACCCGGAACAGGACGCCCCGCAGCGCCGGCGACGCAACGGTTTGCGGCAACCCTTCGAGCAGGCGGGCGACCGCCTCCTTCGAACTCCCGCGCCAGAGCGGCAGGCCGAACCCGCCTTCGAACCCCGGCAGGCCGGCCGAGTCGGGGTCACTCGGCTCCGCGGGAGCGACCAGAACGGTCTGGACGGCCGACGGCTGCGCCTGCGGCGTCTGTTGCTCCGGCTCCGGAGTCGTTTCGGCTGCGGGCGGGAGGTCCGCTGGAATGAGCCGGATCGGCGCGCGTTTCTCGGAAGCCCCGGCCGCTGCGGCGACGAAGCCGGCAGCGAGCCCGCAAATCAGGGCCCTAGCGAGGGAACCGGTCATCCGGCAACACTTTCTCCACCGCCGTTTCAGGCGGAGGCGATTCGACGAAACCGAAATACAGCAACCCGGCCACCACCACCGCGCCGAGAAGCCCGACCAACGTGTTCAGGAACAGTCTGCGAGCGTCCATGGCCCTTCCTCGCTGTCGCCCTCCGGGGTGGCGGTTCGGCGCTCATTCCCGATAATGCGATTCTAGCGAAAGTCGTTCAAAGGCGCGAATGCGGCAAAATCGAGGCTTTGCTTCCTGCCGCGCGCGCCCATATCCCGGGAATGCCCCGTATGAGCTTCAACAGAACCGTCGCACTGATCGGCATGATGGGCGCCGGCAAGACCAAGGTAGGCCGCTTGCTGGCGCAACGCCAGGGGCTGAAGTTCATCGACGCCGACACCGAAATCCAGGAAGCCGCCGGCTGCTCCATCGAGGACATTTTCGAGACGCAGGGGGAGGCCGTTTTCCGC
Organism: Alphaproteobacteria bacterium; assembly: GCA_022821735.1. GTDB lineage: Bacteria > Pseudomonadota > Alphaproteobacteria > Bin95 > Bin95 > Bin95. The sequence continues at coordinate 7,259 of JAJECZ010000142.1, forward strand.
GAAGGCGAACGCAAGGTCATCGCGCGGCTGTTGAACGGGCCGGTGCATGTGCTCGCCACCGGCGGAGGTGCGTTCCAGAACGCTTCCACGCGCGCCGTCATTGCCGAGCGCGCTGTTTCGGTCTGGCTGAAGGCGGATCTCGACGTACTTTGGGAGCGCGTGTCCCGGCGGTCCAATCGTCCGATGCTCAAGACGGCCGACCCGCGGCGCACCCTCGCCGACCTGATCGAAAAACGCTATCCGGTCTATGCGCTCGCCGATCTGACGGTAGTCAGCGAGGGAGGGCCGGTCGAAGAGACTGTTGTGCGGGTGGAAGACGCTCTGCGCGGCGCGGGCTACCTCGCCGGCAGGGGCGCGGAAGCCGGCGAATGACCCGGGTGCGGAAAATCGAGGTAGGCCTCGGGGAACGCAGCTACGACATCGTCGCCGGGCCGGGCCTGATGGAGCGCGCGGGGGGTTATCTGCTGCCGGTGCTCCGGCGCCGCCATGTGGCGGTCGTCACGGACGAAAATGTCGCCGCGCACCATCTTGCGCGGCTGGTGGCCGGGCTCGACACGGCGGACATCGCTTTCACGCCCATCGTGCTCCCGCCCGGCGAGGCGACCAAGTCCTTCCGCCATCTGGAAGACCTGCTGAACCGGCTGCTGGACGCCGGCCTCGACCGGGGCGGCTGCGTCCTTGCGCTTGGCGGCGGCGTGGTGGGCGACCTTGCGGGCTTCGCGGCGGCCATCCTGCTGCGCGGCATCGACTATGTGCAGATACCGACCACCCTGCTGGCCCAGGTGGACAGCGCCGTCGGCGGCAAGACCGCAATAGACGCGCCGCAGGGCAAGAACCTGGTCGGCGCCTTCCATCAGCCGCGCCTGGTGCTCGCCGACACGACCTCGCTTTCCACCCTGCCCGACCGCGAACTCCGGGCGGGTTACGCGGAGGTCGTGAAATACGGCCTGATCGACCGCCCCGGCTTTTTCGGGTGGCTGGAGGACAACGGCGCGCGCGTGCTCGCCCGCGACGATGATGCGCTCGCCCACGCCATCGCGGTCAGCTGCGAGGCGAAGGCCGATGTCGTTGCAGCCGACGAACGCGAGGCGGGGCGCCGCGCCCTGCTCAATCTGGGCCACACTTTCGGGCACGCCTTCGAGGCGGAAGCCGGGTTCGGCGATGCGCTGCTCCACGGCGAGGCGGTCTCGCTCGGCATGGTCATGGCGTTCCGCATGTCTGTAAGGCTCGGGCTCTGCCCGGAGGAGGACCTGGCCAGGATGCGGGCGCATCTCGCGGGAGCCGACCTGCCGGTGGACCCGCCCGGCGTCAATGCCTCGCCCGGCCGCCGCGACGCGCTGGTCGAGCGGATGCGCCGCGACAAGAAGGCCGAGGCCGGCAGAATCGTGCTTGTGCTCGCTCGCGGCGTCGGGCGTGCCTTCGTCCACCGCGATGTCGGGGAAGATGCGCTCACCGCCCTGCTCGATGAGGCGCTTGCAGCATGACCGTCGAATTCTGGATCGTCATCGGCGCGATAGTGGCGCTGCTGGTGCTTTCGGCATTCTTCTCCGGGTCCGAGACGGCCCTCACTGCGGTCAGCAGCGCGCGCATGCACCACCGCGCACGCCGGGGCGACGCGCGCGCCGCGGCCGTGCGCCGCCTGCGCGCCGACCGCGAAAGCCTGATCGCGGCGATCCTGCTCGGCAACAATCTGGTCAACATCCTGGCGGCCTCGCTGGCGACAAGCCTGCTGGTCGGCCTGTACGGGGAGGCCGGGGTCGCCTATGCAACCGCCGCGATGACCCTGCTGATCCTGGTCTTTGCGGAGGTGCTGCCCAAGACCTACGCCTTCAACCGCGCGGACCGGGTCGCGCCCGCCGTGGCGCCGGGAATAGATTTGCTGGTCCGGGTGTTCGGGCCGCCGGCGCGGGCCGTCCAGTGGATCGTTCGCGGCATACTTCGCCTCTTCGGCATCGCGAACGACCCGTCGGGCGGGTCCGAGGAGCACGAGGAAGAACTCAGGGGCGCCATCGAGCTGCACCGAGGCGAGGGCGAGGAAATCCGCGACGAGCGGCGGATGCTGCGCAGCGTGCTGGACCTCGGCGACGTGTCGGTCGGCGAGGTGATGACCCACCGGCGCAACATGGCGATGGTGGACCTCTCCCTGCCGCCGGAGGACATCGTGGCGCAGGTGCTGGCCAGCCCGTACACCCGCCTGCCGCTCTGGCGGGACGACTCCGACAACATTGTCGGCGTGCTGCATGCCAAGGCCGTCCTGCGGGCCCTGCACGAGACCGGCGCGGCAAGCCTGGATGCGGCTGCGCTCGCGGCCAGGCCCTGGTTCATCCCCGACCAGACCACCCTGCTCGACCAGTTGCACGCCTTCCGCCGCCGGCGGGAGCATTTCGCCCTAGTCGTGGACGAATACGGCGCGCTGATGGGGCTGGTGACGCTTGAAGACATTCTGGAGGAAATCGTCGGCGACATCGCGGACGAGCACGACATCGCGGTGCCGGGCGTGCGCGCCGAACCCGACGGCTCCTATGTGTGCAGCGGCGGCGTGACCATCCGCGACCTCAACCGCGAGTTCGAATGGACGCTTCCCGACCAGGACGCCACCACCATCGCCGGCCTGATGCTGCGCGAGTCGCGGCGCATCCCCACGCCGGGCCAGGCATTCGACGTCCACGGCTTCCGCTTCGAGGTGCTGCGCCGCAACCGCCAGCAGATTGCGACCATCCGCATCACGCCGCCCAGGCGGTGACGACAGCGCGGCGGCGGGGGCTATAATCCCCCCGACTTCGAGGGAGGGCCCCCATGGCCGAGCGCGAATACTGCACCGTCGAGCGCGACGGGCGCCTGCTGATCGTCACCCTGAACCGCCCGGAGCGCTACAACGCGCTGCACTGGCCGGCGCATTTCGAGCTTGCGGACGTCTGGGACGAGTTTGACGCCGACCCCGAGCTCTGGGTGGCCATCGTCACCGGCGCCGGCGACAAGGCGTTCTGCGCCGGCAACGACCTGCGCTTCCAGGCCGAGGGCAATGTCCGCAAGCGCTGCCCGACCGGCTTTGCCGGCCTCACCGACCGCTATGACCTCAACAAGCCCGTCATCGCAGCCGTCAACGGCTTCGCGATGGGCGGCGGCTTCGAGACCGCGCTCGCCTGCGACCTGATCGTCGCGGCCGAGAACGCGATCTTCGCCCTGCCGGAGCCGCGCGTCGGCCTCATGGCGGGCGCCGGCGGCGTCCACCGCCTGCCCCGGATCATCGGCCAGAAGCGGGCGCTCGGCATGATCCTGACCGGGCGGCGCGTCGGCGCGGAGGAAGGCAAGGAGCTCGGCTTCGTCAACGAGGTCGTGCCCGAAGGCGAGGCCGTGGCCGGCGCCCGGCGCTGGGCCGAGCAGATCCTGGAATGCGCGCCGATCTCGATCCGCGCTTCCAAGGAGGCGGTCTATGCCGGCGCGAACGAGGCGACCCTGCAGACGGCCATCGCCCGCACCTATGATGAGCAGCATGTGCTGATCGGCAGCGCCGACTATATCGAGGGTCCCAAGGCGTTCGCCGAGAAGCGCCCGCCCGTCTGGCGGAACGAGTGATGGAACCGCAAACCTGGATCGACGGGGTCTGGCACTCAGGCAACCCCCCGATCTTCGGGCCCATGACGCACGGGGCCTGGATGGCTTCGGTCGCCTTCGACGGCGCGCGGGCCTTCGAGGGCGTCATGCCGGACCTTGACCGCCACTCGCAGCGCGCCATCGACTCCGCGCGCTCGCTCGGCCTCGCTCCGGATATCCGGGCTGAGGAGATCGCCAGGCTCGCCGTTGAGGGCGTGCGGCGTTTCCCGGAGGGGACGGAGCTCTATATCCGTCCGCTCTTCTGGGCCGATGACGGCTTCGTGGAGCCGGAGGCGGACTCGACGCGCTTCATGCTCACGCTGTTCGAGCTGCCGCTGCCCGGCCCCGACGAGACCGTGACGGCGGCCGTTGCCGAAGAACGCCGGCCGCGCCCCTCCATGGCGCCGACGGACGCCAAGGCATCGTGCCTCTATCCGAATGTGCAGCGGATGCTCCGCAAGGCCCGGCAGCGGGGCTTCTCGACGGCGGTGGTGCTCGACCCCGACGACAAGGTGGCGGAATTCGC
>JAJECZ010000252.1 GCA_022821735.1 Alphaproteobacteria bacterium
AACCGGGCGGGGCTGTTGTCGGAAGACCTGAACACCGAAACGAACGAACTATGGGGCAACATTCCGCAGACCTACAGCATGGTCGGCCTGATCGTGTCGGCGCTGCGCCTTTCGAAGTCCTGGGAGGAAGCGTTCTGAAGAAGCGGCGCCCGTGAGCCGGCTCGTCGTCGTATCCAACCGCGTCGCTCCGGTCGATGAGACCAAGCCGACCTCCGGAGGGCTTGCCGTCGCCGTCCTGGCCGCGCTCAAGCGTTCCGGCGGCATCTGGTTCGGATGGAGCGGCGATGTCTCCGACGTGCCCGGCGAGGTCGTCCACAAGGTCCGGTCCGGCAGGCTGACCTACGCGACCTTCGATCTGTCGACCCGGGACCACGAGGAATATTACAACGGCTTCGCGAACAGCACGCTCTGGCCGCTGTTCCACTACCGGCTGGACCTCGCGAATTTCAGCCGCCGCAACTATGCCGGCTATCGGCGCGTCAATGCGTATTTCGCCCGCAAGCTGGTCGATCTCATCGAACCCGACGACCTCATCTGGGTTCACGACTACCACCTGATTCCCATGGCCGAGGAGCTCCGCCGGGCCGGGGTCTCCAACCGCATCGGCTTCTTCCTGCACACGCCCCTGCCGCCGCTGGAGCTGTTGCTCGCACTGCCGGAACACCGGGAGCTGATGCGCTCGTTCTTCGCTTACGACCTTGTCGGCTTCCAGACCGAGGCGGACCGCCGCGGCCTGTTCGACTACGCGATCCAGGAGGCCGGGGGCGAGATGGCGGACCACACCATCTTCCATGCTCTCGGCCGGACGGCATCGGCGGAGGTTCATCCCATCGGGGTGGATACGGACAATATCGAGCGCGCGGCCGCCGGCGCCGCTGCGGCCCGCTACGGCGCGCGCATGCGCACCAGCCTCGGCGGGCGCCGGCTGATTGTGGGCGTGGACCGGCTGGACTATTCCAAGGGCCTGCCGGAGCGCTTCGCGGCGTTCGGCCACCTTCTGGGCGCCTACCCGGCCAACCGGAACCGGGTGAGCCTGATGCAGATTGCGACGCCCACCCGCGCCGGGGTGCCCGAATACGAGGAAATCAGGCGGACGCTGGAGACCCTCGCAGGGCGGATCAACGGCGAATTTGCGGACTTCGACTGGGTGCCGATCCGGTATCTCAACAAGAGTTTCGCCCGGCGCACGCTGTTCGGACTGCTGCGCACCGCACGGGTGGGACTGATAACCCCGCTGCGCGACGGCATGAACCTCGTCGCCATGGAATATGTCGCATCCCAGGCGCCGTCGGACCCCGGCGTGCTCGTGCTGTCGCGCTTCGCCGGCGCGGCTCATTCCATACCGGGTGCCCTGATCGTCAATCCCTACGACGCCGAAGGCGTGGCCGAAGCCGTTCAATCTGCCCTGGACATGCCGCGGGAAGAACGGGTCGAGCGCTGGGAAGCGAATATGGAAGCGCTGCGCCGCAACGACGTCAGCCATTGGCGCGAGGCCTTCGTCTCCCGGCTTGCGGAGGCGCCGTTCGCGTGACCCTGGCGCTCCTATGCGATCTCGGCGGCACCAACATCCGGTTCGGGTTGAGCCTGGACGGCGCGCCGCCTGAGGCGGTTGCCGTGCTTGCGGCGGACGACCATCCATCCTTCGAGGATGCGGCACGGGACTATCTCGGCGACACCGGGGTCGGCCTTGCAGCCGTGGCGGTGGCCGGGCCGGTGACCGGCGGCCGTGCTGCCATGACCAACCGCAACTGGATCGTCGACGATGCATCCATCGCCGAAGCCCTCGGCATCGAACGGGTCCGCCTCTTCAACGATTTCGAAGCGCAGGCGCTCTCCCTGCCCTTTCTCGGGGACCGCGACCTCTCGCCTGTCGGCGAGGCGTTTGCGCCCGACGCCGGCGCTCCGAAGATCGTGCTCGGCCCCGGCACCGGTTTCGGCGCCGCCGCCCTGCTTCCGGAGCCCGGCGGCGGCTGGCGGGCGGTCTGCGGCGAGGCCGGTCATATGACGCTCGCGGCGGCGAACGAAACCGAGGCTGTCCTGCTCGCCGGAATTCGCGAGGACTTCGGCCATGTCTCGGTCGAGCGAGTCCTGTCCGGTGCGGGATTGGCGCTGCTCTACCGCGCCGTCGCCGGGGACCGGAAGCCCGCGCCCGCGCCCGAAGAGGTCACGGCGCGCGCCGCCGCCGGGGAACCGCTTGCCGTTGCGGCCGTCGGGCATTTCACCCGCTTTCTGGCGACGGCGGCCTCCGATCTCGCACTCGTCTTCGGCGCCAGGGGAGGCGTGTATCTGTCCGGCGGGATACTGCCGCGCCTCGGCCCGTGCTTCGACCGCGCGGCCTATCTCGACCGGTTCGCGGACAAGGGCCGGTTTCGGGAGTTTCTCCAGGCGATACCAAACGCCGTGGTTACGCACTCTGCGCCCGCCCTGGCCGGGCTGGCCGCGGCCGCCTTCCGGCGGCCGGGGCCGGACTCGTAGGCCCGGTCAGATCGGGTCCCAGTTGAAGACGTCGCCCGAGCGTTCATTGGGCGTGAACGCGGCCTTCAGGGCCGGAATGGCGTGCTCGTGGATGTCGGCGGGCGTCCATCCCTCGCCGCGATGCACGGAGCGCACGGGGCGGTTCTGGTTGAACAGAATCTGCTCGTTCATGCGGCTGCCGAAGATCTGGCCGGTGACGCCGCTCGCAAGGTCGGAGAGCAGATACACCACCATCGGCGCAATCTGCGCGGGCGTCATCTGCTTTATCTTGGCGAGCCGCGCCTCCTGCTCCGGGGTATTGGACGGGATCGTCCCGATCATGCGGGTCCAGGCGAAGGGCGACATGCAGTTGGAGCGCACGTTGAAGCGCTGCATGTCGAGTGCAATCGACTTCGACAGCCCCACGATCCCCATCTTCGCCGCCGCGTAGTTCGCCTGGCCGAAATTGCCGATCAGCCCCGAGGTCGAGGTGAAATGCACCATCGCGCCGGACTCCTGCGCCCGGAAA
>JAJECZ010000235.1 GCA_022821735.1 Alphaproteobacteria bacterium
TCATCCTGCATGCGCCCGGTAGGTTCGCCGCCGCGCGCCGGGCCGAGCCCGTCTCGCTGGTGGACGTGCTGCCGACGCTCTGCGGCCTGGCGGGGATCGACCTCGCCGACCGCGCGCCGCGGCCGCCCGACGGCGCGAGCCGGCTGCCGCTCTGCGAAGACAAGGCCGCTGCGCGGGACCGGCCGGTATTCGCGGAGATGACCTCCGAGGGGGTGCCCTCGCCGATGTTCATGGTCCGCCGCGGGCGCTTCAAACTGATGACCGGCGGCGGCGCGCCCGACCTGCTGTTCGACCTCGAGGCCGACCCCGAGGAGCGCAACGACCTCGTCGCCGATCCGGACAGCGCGGAGACGCTCACGGCACTCCGCCGCCTCGCGGAAGAGACCTGGGACGCGGCGGCCTTGGAAGAGGAAATCCGCCGGAGCCAGCGCGAGCGGCGCCTCGTGCAGGCCGCGCACGGGCACGGCCCCGCGCCGGTATGGGACGCGCTCGAGGCCGACCCGGTGCGGGCGTCCTGCCTGCGCGCGCCCGACGGTTACAATGACTGGGCCTGGCGCGGCATCGAGCCCTCGGTCCCCTGAGCGGGCTATGCCTCCGCGAATTCGAGCGGGATGCCGCAGGCGTCTTCGGGGGCGATGCGGATGCGGCCGGGGGCCTCGGAAGCAGGCGCGATGCCGCCCCGGCGGAGCGCCTCTTTCGCCGCCGCGAGCGAGGCGACCTCGACCCTGAGGCCCAGGTAGAAGGGCCGCGCGGGCAACGGGTCGGGCAGCGGACCGTAGGGGCCGGCGCTTTCCGCTGCGCCCGCCGGCGTCGCCAGATAGACATGGCCGCGGCCGATATCCAGCGCGCCGCCCTCTGCCGGCCGGCCGAGCAGGCGCGCCCAGGGGCCGGCCACCGCGTCCACATCGTCACCGACGGCCGCGGCCGCGACGAGGTTGCGCGCGCCGTTGCCGTGGTCCATCGAGCCCGGCGGGCGCATCAGCTCCGGCGTCTTGTGGCCGCAAAGGAAGGTGCCGAGGTTCCCCGTCTCCGCCTCCGGGATCTGGAGGTTGCGGAAGCGCACGATCGCGTCCGGCCGGTCGGTCAGCGGCCGGGCGAGGTCGTCCGGCCCGGTCGGGGAGAAGCCCTGCGCCTCGATGTCGGCGCGGGCGGCGTCGGCGTCCGGCGTGCCGAGCGCGATCTTCACCAGCCCCTCGCCGCGCGCCGCCAGGAAGGCGTCGAGCCCGAGCGTGTCGGGCCTGTCCGGCTCGTTGATGCCAAGCAGCTCCAGGTAGCTGTCGGCGAACATGATGCAGTGGTTCGCGGTCGCCTTGCCGACATGGTCGCCGAGCGGGGCGGCGGTGAAGCCGAGGCGCTCATACTGGGCGCGGGCGGCGTCCAGGTCGCGGACGCCGATAATGGCATGGTCGATCCCCCGGATCGCATCGGTCATTGGGCCTCTCTCCCTGTTTCCGTTCAGCGCATGGCGGCGGCGATATTGCCGCCGTCGACGGTGAGCACGGCGCCGGTGGTCTTGCGGGCGCGGGCAAGGTCCACGAAAGCGCGGGCGACATCCTCCGCCAGCACCTCGCGGCCGAGCAGGTTGCCGCGCATGTAGTCCGCTTCGCTGACCCCCCGCGCCTTGGCCCGCGCCGCCACCATGCCCTTGTCCAGCAGCCCGCTGCGGATGCGGTCGGCATTGACGGCGTTGGACGAGATGCCGTCGCGGCCGTAGTCGATGGCATATTGGCGCATGAGCGCCAGCGTCGCGGCCTTGGGCAGGCCGTAGGGGCCGAAGTCGGGGCCCGGATTCACCGCCTGCTTCGAGGTGTTGAACAGCAGGCTGCCGCCCGTGCCCTGCGCCCGCATGATCCTGACCGCGGCCTGTGCGACCGTCTGGTGGGCGAAGAAGTTGAGCTCGAAGCTCCGGCGCAGGTCCGCCTCTCCGACCTCGCCGATGCGCCCCTGCCATGCCGCGCCGGCGTTCGAGACGAGGATATCGACGCCGCCGTGGCGCCGGCAGACATCGGCGAAGGCCGCCTCCACCGCCTCGGGCCGGGTCACGTCGCATTCGACTATGTCCGGCCCTGCCTCAAGATCGAGGCCGACCGCCTCCGCCCCCTCCGCGCGCAAGGCCGCCATGGTGGCTTGGCCGATGGCGCCGGCCGCTCCCGTGACCACGGCGACCTGCCCGGCGAGCGGCGGCGGCGCGGCCCGGCCCAGCTTCGCCTGTTCCAGCGGCCAGTATTCGATGTCGAACAGGTCGTCCTCGCCGATGCTCGTGAACCGGCCGATGCGCTCGGCGTCGGCAATCACCTCGACGGCGGCCTCGGCAAGGTCGGCGGCGATGGCGGCGGATTTCGCGTCCCGGCCCGCCGCGAACAGGCCGACGCCCGGTGCGAGCAGCACGCGCGGAGCAGGGTCGAGCGCCATGCGGCTGTGGCCGGCGCGCGCATTGCCGCGTTCGAAATAGGCCATGTAGTCCGCCTCGAACCTGCGGACCGCCGCTTCGGCCCCGCGCACGAACTCGTCCAGCGCGCCCGCCCGCGCCGGCGGCAGCAGCACCGGCCAGGACTTGACCCGGAGCGAGTGGTCGGGCGTGACGGTGCCGGCGAGCCCGTAGCGGGCGACCTCCGCGCCGTCCACGAAGTGCCGGACATGCTCCCCGCCGCGGAAGACGAGCACGAAGCGCGTCGGTTCGCCGTCGGGTTTGGCGGCCGGCCGGGCGAGCAGGCCGCGCAGCAGCGGGGCGATCTCCTCCGGTTTCGTCGGCCGATCCGGCAGCGCGGCGCTCGCGAACACCTTTGCCGGGGCCTTCGCCAGATGCGCTTCCGCGCGGTCCGCGAGGCCGATCATGCGCTCATAGGCCTCGCGCGCCGTCTCGCCGAAGGTGAAGGCGCCGTGGTTCAGCAGGACCATGCCCTCGCAGTCGGGCCGCTCCTCGAACAGCTCCGCCGCTTTCCGGGCGAGCGCGAAGCCCGGCATGATGTAGGGCACCAGCACGACCTTTTCGCCGAAGACCTCGCGGCAGAGCGCGGCCCCGTCCGGCTGGTCGGTCAGCGCCAGAACGGCGTTGGCGTGGGTGTGGTCGATATAGCGGTGCGGCAGGAAGGCGTGCAGCAGGGTTTCCACCGAGGGCGTGGGCGCGGCGGGGTCGAGCAGGTTCGCCCGGTGCACGGCCACCATGTCCTCGTCCGAGAGTGCGTCGCGCTGCCGGAGGCGCCTCAGCGGCTCCAGCCGGACCGCCGGCAGGCCCGGCGGCTCGATCCGGCCCATGTCCCAGCCCGAGCCCTTGACGCAGAGCACCTCCACCTCGTCGCCGGCAAGGTCGGTCATGCGCGTCTTGAGCGAGGTGTTGCCGCCGCCGTGCAGCACCAGGCGCGGCTCGCCGCCGAGCAGCCGCGTCGTATAGACCCGGAGCGCCAGGTCCCGGCCGACGCCGTCCGCGCCGTAGCGGGCCACCGCCGCTTCCGCCTCCCGGTCGGACCAGAGATTCTTCATGGGGCCCCGCGCCTCTTCGCTTGCCGCCTGCCGGGGCTTATAGCCGCGAAAGCCGCCCGCGCCCACAACCGCCGCCCCCCGCGAAGTGTCATGAAATGTCATGTTTTGTCATGTTCCGGTGTCGTTCCTGGCAGTTTCCGCCGGTCCGGGTTGCCCGTTCGCGGGGGCATGGCGCCTCGTTTTCACCGTCGACGGTCCCGGACACCCCGGCGGCAGCCGAGCGTCCCTGTTGCGCGCATATCGCGCGCGGGCGGGCGCGCGTGTGTCGGCGCCGGCGCGGTTCGCGCGCCTGATTGCCCGCATGCGCCTGTGCGCGAGGCGGCGAAGGCCCACTCCACCGGGATGTCATGAAATGTCGTAACTGCCCAGGATGGTTCCCGTGGCGTTAGGGATGTCCGGGTTCCGTTCAGGCGTATTCGATGCCGTCGATGAAGCTTTCGGAGGAGCCGGTCAGGGTATCGAGGACGTCCCGTCCCTGCTTTT
>JAJECZ010000171.1 GCA_022821735.1 Alphaproteobacteria bacterium
TTGACGGGCGACAACCTGATGAATTGCGCGCTCTGCAAATACCGGGAGCAGATCGTCGGGAGGGAGGACGAGGTCGGTATGCCGCAGGCGGGCCATCACCACCATGTGCGCGGCGGCGGCCATTCGCATTCCCACGAACACGGGCACGACCATCCGCACGAGCACGGGCACTCCCACGGGCACTGATGCACAAATATCTGCGCGATCCGGCGGCGATCTACCGGCTTTCCTTTCGCATGGCGCGCGAAGAAACCGACCTGTCGGGCCTGCCGCCGCGCGCCGCCGGGCTTGCCTTGCGGCTCGTCCATGCTTCCGGCCGACCGGAGATCGTGCAGGACCTGTCCTTCAGCGACGGGGTGTTTGAGCGGGCGGAATCCGGCCTGGCGGCCGGGGCGCCCATCATTGCCGATACACGCATGACGGCTGAGGGCATCATCGGGCGGACAGCCGTTTGCTCGATAGACGATCCGGTTGTCGCGGAGGCCGCGCGCGCCGGCGGCAATACGCGGGCCATGGCTGCAATGGACGCGCTGGTGGACCGTTTCGAAGGGGCCGTGGTGGCGGTCGGCAATGCCCCGACGGCGCTGTTCAGGCTGCTTGAGCTCGTGGCCGGAGGCGCGCCGCAGCCGCTGGCGGTGCTGGGCTTTCCGGTGGGCTTCGTCGGCGCGGCGGAGTCGAAGGCGGCGCTGATCGAAAGCGGCCTGCCGCACATCGCGCTCCGGGGCCGGTTCGGCGGAAGCGCGCTGGCGGCAGCCGCCGTAAATGCATTGTTGTACCCCTCCGAGACCGCGCTGTGACGCCCTGGCTGACCGTACTCGGCATCGGCGAGGAAGGGCTCGATCCGACGGGCCGCGCCATCGTCGGGAGCGCGGAGTTCCTGGTCGGCGGCAAGCGGCATCTGGCGCTCGCCGGGACGGGGCCGGCGGAGAGAATGACCTGGCAGCAGCCGCTGTCCCGGACCCTCGACGCCATCCTCGCCCGGCGCCCGCGACCGACCGTTGTGCTGGCAACCGGAGACCCGATGTGGTTCGGCATCGGCAAGTCCCTGGCGCGGCGAGTGCCGGCCGGGGAAATGCGCATCCTTCCGGCACCCGGCGCCTTCTCGCTCGCGGCGGCGCGGCTCGCATGGCCGCTGGACAGCGTGGCGGCGCTGTCGCTGCACGGCAGGCCCCTCGGCCTGCTCGCGCTGCATGTCGCGCCCGGCGCGAAACTGCTGGCGCTCTCCCATGACGGCGGCACGCCCGCTCGTGTTGCGGACTGGCTCACCCGCCGCGGCTACGGCGCAAGCCGCATGACGGCGCTGTCGCACATGGGCGGCCCGTTGGAGACGAGCGCAGAAGAGCGCGCCGATGCCTGGACGGCGGAGGTTCCGGACCTCAATACGCTCGCCATCGAATGCGTCGCCGGAGACGGCGCGCGTATCTTCTCCCGCGCGCCGGGCCTCCCGGACGAGTTCTTCGAGCATGACGGGATGCTGACCAAGGCTCATATCCGCGCGGCGACGCTGGCCCTGCTGGCCCCGACAGCGGGCGCGCATCTCTGGGACATCGGGGCGGGGTCGGGGGCCGTTTCCATCGAGTGGATACGGGCCGGGGGAACGGCGGACGCGGTGGAGCCCCTCGCCGCCCGGCGCGCGGCGATGGCGCGCAATGCGGAGGAGCTGGGCGCACCGGGGCTGGAAATCCATGCCGGAGAGGCGCCGGCGGCGCTTGCGGGACTGGCGGAACCCGATGCCGTGTTCGTGGGCGGCGGCCTCAGCGCGGACGGCGTCATCGAGGCTGCGTGGGGGGCGCTCAGGCCGGGCGGGCGCATCGTGGCCAATGCGGTCACGCTGGAGGGCGGGACGCGGCTGGTCCGGGCCCGGTCCGAACGGGGCGGCGACCTCTACCGCATTTCGGTCGAGACGGCCGCGCCGGTCGGACGTTTCAACGCCTTCCGGCCTGCCATGGCGGTGACGCAGTGGGCAGCGCGCAAGCCGTGGCAGGCGGGCCCGTGAGCGGCTGGGTCTGCGGCGTCGGCGTCGGCCCTGGCGACCCCGAACTCCTGACCCTGAAGGGCCTGCGCATCATCCGCAAGGCCGATGTGCTCGCCTTCCCGGCCCCGCTGGAGGGCCCCAGCTTTGCGCGCTCCATCGTCGCTTCGCATCTGGACGACAGCCGGATAGAGCTGCCGATCCGTATGCCTATGCAGGCGGCCCGCTTCCCGGCCGAGGCTGTTTACGACCGCGCGCTGAGGGAGATTGAGGCGCATCTGGAAGCCGGGCGGGGAGTCGCCGTGCTTTGCCAGGGCGACCCGTTTTTCTACGGCTCCTTCCTCTATCTTTTTGCCCGCCTGTCGGCGGACTGGCCGGTCGAGGTGGTGCCCGGCGTGTCGTCGCTCACGGCCTGCGCGGCGGCGGCGGGCAGGGCGCTTGCGGCGCGCAACGATGTGCTGTCGGTATTGCCGGCCCCGCTCGGCGACGCGGAATTGGAAATGCGCCTATCGGCCTGCGATGCGGTTGCTCTCGTCAAGGTCGGGCGGCATTTCGAACGTGTGAGGAACCTTCTCGTACGCCTCGGCCTCGGGGACCGCGCCCGGCTGGTCGTCCATGCCGGACTCGCGGACGAGCGCGTCCTGCCGCTCGACCGTGTCGATCCGGCGGACGTGCCCTATTTCTCGACCATCCTCCTGCACAAGCGGGGCAGGGCCTGGCTATGACGGTCGCCCTCGTGCTGACCGCTCGCGGCGCCGGGCTGGCGGAAAGGCTGGGACTGAAAGCCCTGCCGCTGGAAGAGATGGAAGGCCGGTTCGAGGCGGGCGAGCCTGTCGTCGCCGTGATGGCTGCCGGTATCGCCATCCGCCGGCTCGCGCCGCTTCTGGCCGACAAGCGCGAAGAGCCGCCGGTCGTCGCGGTCGCGGAAGACGGCAGCGCCGTGGTGCCGCTGCTCGGCGGCCATCGCGGCGCCAACCGCCTGGCCCGCCGGATCGCCCGGACGCTCGGTGTCAAGGCCGCCGTGACGACGGCAAGCGATGTCCTGTTCGGCGTGGCGCTGGACGATCCGCGGCCGGGCTGGACGCTCGCCAATCCCGAAATGGCGAAATCCGTGATGGCGTCCCTGATCGCCGGAGAGCCGGTGCGCCTTGAAGTCGAGGCCGGCGATACCCGGTGGCTGGCGCCGCTGCCCTGGTCGGATGAGGGCAGGCTGGCGGTGCGCGTGTCGGACCGGTCGCTGGCTCCGAAGGAAGACGAGCTGCTGCTGCATCCGCCCAGCCTGGTCCTGGGCGTCGGGCTGGAGCGCGGCGCATCCAGCGATCTTCTGCTCGACCATGTGGCCCGGACGCTGGAGGCCGAGGGACTGGCGAGGGCTTCGCTGGCCGCTGTCGCGACACTCGACCTCAAGGGCGATGAGCCGGCCGTTGCAGCGCTCGAATTGCCGCTGCGCCTGTTCGATGCGGCGGCGCTGGGCCGGATCGAGGTGCCCAACCCGTCCCCGGCGGTCGCAGCCGCCGTCGGTACTGCAAGCGTCGCGGAAGCGGCCGCGCTCGCCGCCGCCGGCGAGGGCGCCGTTCTGGCTGTACAAAAGCAGATCGGCACGCGGGTCACCTGCGCCGTGGCGCGGATCGCGCCGCCGAAAGGCCGGCTTACGGTAGCGGGCGTCGGCCCCGGCGCTCCCGCCATGCGGACCGCGGAGGTGGAGGCCGCCATCGCCGGTGCCGCCGACATTGTGGGCTACGGGCCGTATCTCGACCTGGTCGCCGACCTCACCGGGATGAAACGGTGCCACCCCTTGCCAATCGGCAAGGAGAAGGAGCGTACAGACCTTGCGCTGCGACTCGCCCGCGAAGGAAAGGATGTCGTGCTCCTCGCTTCCGGAGACGCCGGCGTCTATGCGCTCGCAGGACTGGCGCTGGAGCGCAGCAACGGCGCCGTCCCGGTGACGGTGCTGCCTGGCATCACGGCAATGCAGGCTGCGAGCGCGAAGGCCGGCGCGCCGCTGGGCCACGATTTCTCGGTGATCTCGCTGTCGGACCTGTTGACGCCGCTTGAAGTCGTTCGCGCTCGTGTGGAGGCTGCCGCCGCTGCGGATTTCGTCATTGCCTTCTACAACCCGGCCTCGAAAGAACGCCGCCAGCCGCTCGAAGAGGCGCTGGAGATCCTCGCACGGCACCGGGACCCCGATACGCCCGTCGTCAGGGCCCGCAATCTCGGCCGGGCGGACGAGCTGGTGGCCGTCGAGACCCTGGCCGGCCTCGACCGGGAGGCCGTGGATATGACGACCGTGCTGATCGTGGGCAACAGCCGGACGACCATCGTCGGCGACCGAGTGGTGACGCCGAGGGGCTATTCGTCGTGATAGTACATTTCATCGGCGCGGGCCCCGGCGCGCCGGACCTGATAACGGTGCGCGGGCTGGCACTGATCCGCTCGGCGCCGGTGGTGCTCTATGCGGGCTCGCTGGTGCCGGCGGAGGTGGTCGCGGAGGCCCGCGCCGACGCCAGGGTGCGCGACACGGCAGCGATGACGCTGGACGAAATCGAGGCAGAGTTCGTTGCAGCGGATGCCGCGGGCAAGGATGTGGCGCGCGTGCATTCGGGCGATCCCTCGCTTTATGGCGCCATTGCCGAGCAGATGCGCCGCCTCGACCGGCTGGGGATCGCTTACGCGGTCACGCCCGGGGTGCCGGCCTTCGCCGCGGCTGCCGCCGCGCTCGGTATCGAACTCACCGTGCCGGGCATCGCTCAGACGGTCACGCTCACCCGGACGGCCGTGCGCGCGACGGGCATGCCTCCCGGCGAAGAGCTCGCCGCCCAGGCGCGGAGCGGCGGGACGCTCGCAATCCACCTCTCGACGGCCAACCTCGCCAATGTCGTCCGCGCCCTCAAGCCGGAGCTGGGGGAGAACTGCCCGGTCGCCGTCGTCTATCGCGCCAGCCAGCCGGACCAGAAAATCGTGACCGGCACGCTTGCAACGATACGCGAGCGGGTGAAGGCGGCAGGCCTTGCCCGCAGCGCGCTCATCTTGGTTGGCGGGGCACTCGAGGCCGGGGAATTCCGGGAGAGCCGTCTTTACGATCCCGCGCATCATCACGCATCGCGGCCGCGGCGGCGATAATCCGCCGGGTCTCGGACCAGAGCCGGTAATCGTCGAGCCCATCCAGCGGGGTCCAGCGCGCCTCCGCCGCATCGTCGCCTGCAACCGCCTCGCCCGAAACCCACTCGGCAGCGAAGTCGATCAGCGTGTAGTGGGAAATCGCGGCGCCGGTTTCGTCGCGGCGGATGCCGTCCACGACATCGACGAGGCCGATCAGCGCGATCTCGACTCCCGTCTCCTCGCGAATTTCCCGATGTGCGGCGTCCCGGACGGTTTCGCCCCGCTCCTGCTTGCCGCCGGGAATGCTCCACTGGTCCTTGCGCGGCGGCTCGCCGCGCCGGACCAGCAGCACATCGTTCCCGCGCAGAACGACCACGCCTACTCCTACAACCGGCCTCTCCGCGCCAACCATCGCCGCGCCTCTCGAAGGTCAGGCCATATACTGGCCGCCGTTCACCGAGACTGTCGAGCCGGTAACGAAACAGGCGTCGTCGGCGACCAGGAAACGCACGACGTGGCAAATCTCCCTCGGGTCCCCGAACCGGCCGACCGGAATCTTGCTCTTGATCGTTTCCTGCACGCGCTCCGGGACCGCACGGACCATCTCCGTGTCGACATAGCCGGGACAGATGGCGTTCACGGTGATCCCCTTGGTCGCGTTCTCCAGGGCCAACGCCTTTGTGAAGCCGAGGATGCCGGCCTTGGCGGCGGCGTAGTTGGTCTGGCCGATCTGCCCCGTCTGGCCGTTGACGGACGACACGTTGACGATGCGCCCGAAGCCGCGGTCGCGCATTTTGCCGATAACGGTGCGGCACATGTTGAAACAGGAGGTGAGGTTGGTCTCGATCACCTCGTGCCAGGCTTCCTCGGGCATGCGGTGCAGGAAGACGTCATGGGTGATGCCGGCATTGTTGATGAGGATATCGACCGGTCCGTGACACTCTTCGAGTTTTTTGACCGCCCGTTCGCAGGCGCCGTAGTCGGCGACATCGAACTGCATGATGTCGATGCCTGTTTCCTCATGGAAGCGCTCTGCACGCTGGACATTGAGGTGGAACCCGGCGACCACGTCGTAGCCGTCCGCCTGCATGCCTCGCGATATTTCGGCGCCAATCCCTCTCGTGCCGCCGGTAATCAGGGCCACTCTCGGCATTGCTTCGGCTCCTTGTTTTTGCAATGCACAAAAGATGGCATCGCTATGTTGCGTTGCAACATAAACTCGCTTTACCGTGGCATCGTGTCACGCCAGGCCGTTCATCCAGGCCAGCAGGGGCCGCCAGACGCGCCGGGCCGCCGTTTTCGACGCCATCAGCCCGATATGCCCGAGACGCGGGCGGCGCACGGTGGCGTCGGGCAGGGCGCGCGCAAGCGCAAGCGCCGAGCCGGGAGGCACGATGCGGTCTCCGGCCGGGACGACGACCCATGCCGGCAGCGTCGCGGCCTCGGGCCGGACGGGCTCGCCGCCTATGAGCCATTGTCCGCGCGCGGGATCGTTGCGGCCATACCAGCCGGCAAAGCACTCTCGGGCTACAGGCGCAGCCAGGGGCACGCCGTCATTCACCCAGTCCTCGAGTTCCACAAAGGCGCGTTCGGCTTCCGAGCCGGGCTCGAGTGCGCCGAATGCCCGGAACTTGCGCGGCGTGAGCATGGGATCGAGAGCGTAGAAGCAGGTCTGGAGCGCATCGACCGGCATTTCTCCGCCCTCGGCCAGCATGCCGGCGAAGGCGGAGCCGGCGAACGCAAACCGCCTCGCTTCCGAACTGCCTCCGCTGTGAAAGTCCCAGGGCACGGCAAGAAGCGCCAGGCCGGAAAACGCCGTGCGCGCCCGCAGGACCATCGGAAGGGCCAGGAGGCCGCCCATGCAGTATCCGATGACGACGGGGGGCCGCCCCGAGACGCGCGCCGCCTCGCGGGCGAAAGGCTCCAGAACGCTCTGGATATAATCGGTGCAATCGAACCGGCGTTCGCGCTCTCCGGGGCTCCCCCAGTCGACGAGCAGGACACGCCAGCCGCGAGCCGCGAGCCACCGGGCGAAGCTGCGGCGCCCGGACAGGTCGCAGACATAGTAGCGGTTGACCAGCGAAGGCACGATCAGAACCGTTCGTTCGCCTTCGCCGTATGAGACCAGCCTTGCCGCTCCCTTGTGCGCGAGCACCGCCTCCGTCCCGGTCTCGCGGCGAAAGGGGTGGGCGCAGTAGCGGGCAATCGCCGCTTCGAAATCCACGAGGCGCCGAAGCGCCGCTTCCCCGACCGCCTCGGGAGGAACGGCAAGCCGGGAGTGTTCGCCGGCCAGGTCGCGGTGCCACAGCGGCCCGCTAGCGGGACCGCCCGCAGCTGCCGCGGCAGCGCCCCCCCAGACTGCCGCCGCCGTCGCCATGTGGAGGGCCAGCGGCCTCGGGCCCGTCCTTCCGGCCGGAGGAATCATCCGGCTGCTGCGGGAACAGCAGGCCGGCTGTCTCGCGCCACCATGCGAGGACATTCCTTTCCCACAGATCGAGAAACTCGTCCGCCCGTTTGTTCTCCGGCCCTTGACTCATGGAAACAGGATTTTACATTGGAATGAAGGGTTTGCACCCGTCCTGATCGGATAACGGATTTTGATTGGATTGAGGTTATCATGATGCCTTCCCGCCCAGGCCGGGTTCGGGCTGCCCTCTTCGTCGACTTCGACAATGTATTCCTCAGTCTGGAAGCCGTCGATCCGCGCGCTGCCAAGCGGTTTGCCGAGCAGCCGGGACGCTGGATGCACTGGCTTGAGCGCGGTTACCATACCACCGGCGGCGGTCGGGAAGGGCGCACGCGCCGCGCGCTGCTCATGCGCAACTGCTATCTCAATCCCGCGACCTTCTCCCGGTTCCGCGGCTTCTTCACCCGGAGCGCCTTCTCGGTCATCGACTGCCCGCCGCTTACCGGAGGCGGCAAGAGCGGCACCGACATCTACATGGCGATCGACATCATCGACGCCCTCGACCATGCCACGCCCTTCGACGAGTTCATCATCCTGTCGGCCGATGCCGACTTTACCCCGGTGCTGTTGCGCCTGCGCGCCCACGACCGGCGCACGGCCATCCTGGCCAATGCCGTCGTCGCGCCGGCGCTCACGGCCGCTTGCAGCTACACCATCGAGCAGTCCGTGTTCATCGAGAGCGCGCTCGGAGACGCATCGACAGGCAGCCCGGGGGTATCGGCTTCGCCGGACGGGGCGCGCCCGCTCGCTTCGCGCCCCTTCACGCCCCGGCCGTCGCTGACCGGCGACTATACGGTGCTTCCCGAGGTCGCCGCCGTCCTGCATGAGTCGATCGAGCAGGACGGGCCGATTCCGGCCGCCGAGCTGCCGCACTTCTTCTTCCGTTTCGCCAATTTCCGCAACAGCGACTGGTTCGGTTTCCGGTCGCTGCGCCGCCTCGCCGAGGCGCTGACGACGGTCGATTCCATGCTGGAATGCGGCGAACCCGGCGAAGAATGGCAGATGTCGCTGCGGGAGGCCCCGCTGGAGCCCGCGTCCCCGGAAGCGTTCGAGTTCGAGGCGTCGGCGGAAGCGGAGGAAAGCAGCGAGGGGCTGCCGGCCCTGATCGAGACGATCCACCATCTCGTCGGCATCCCGGCGCTGGACCCGGACGGGTTCGACCTGCTCTTCGAGCATATGGCCAAACTGTTCGACGAGGGCGTGACCGATCGTGCCGCCATGTCGCGGCTCCTTCAGGAACGGGCCAGCGAGGAGGGAATGTCGCTGCCGCGGGATGCCGCCGAGTTCGTCACCACCGGGCTCTGGCAGTCGGGCTTCGACGTGGCTTCGGACGCCTCCGACCCTGATGTCGTCGCAAAGGCGTTCCGGGACTATATCGTTGTGCGGTGCGAACAGGCGCAGCGCCCCTTGAGCGCGGAAGAGCTGACGCTGGTCGATGAGTGGCTGGTAGGGGCCTGACGCCGCCTGTGCTATGCTGCGCTGCAACCCGAATCCGTTGAGGCGCCGCCGCCATGGCTGCTAGCAAGGACGAGGCCCCGATCCGCATTCGGAAATATGCGAACCGGCGCCTCTACAACACCGCTTCAAGCAGCTATGTGACCCTTGCCGACCTGGCCCAGCTGGTCCGCGACGGCGTCGAGTTCACCGTCGAGGATGCCAAGAGCGGCGAGGACCTGACGCGGGCGACCCTCACCCAGATCATCGTCGACGAGGAGCAGAACGGCGCAAACCTGCTGCCGGTCTCGCTGCTGCGCCAGATCATCTCCATGTACCGGGACAATATGGGCTGGATGCTGCCGGCCTATCTGGAGCAGTCGATGGAGTGGTTCGGCGCCAACCAGGAGGCCATGCGCCGCGAGGTCGAGCGCGCTTACGGGCCCGGCCTTCCCTTCGGCTCCCTTGACGATATCGGCAAACGCAACCTCGCGCTGTTCGAGCAGAGCATGCGGTTCTGGAATCCCTTCGCAGCGGTGAAGCCGGAGCCGGAGGAAACGCCGTCCGATGCGGGCAGCGAGCTGCGGGCAATGCGCAGCGAGATCGCCCGGATGCAGGAGCGGCTGGACGCGCTGGCAGGGAAGCGGGACGAGTAACGGGCCGGGCCCTGCAATCACGGGCCGCCGTAAAGCCAGGCCATTCCCTCGCGCAGTTCCGCAGTGGAAAGCACGTGGTTGCGCAGTTCGCGCCGCACGCCTTCCGCGTGGTAGATCTCGCCCATCATCCGCGCCGTCAGTTGCACCCGGGCGGTGCGGAGGTAGCGGGCCTGCGAATAGGAGCGGAGGGCCCGCTCGACATCGTCCTCGGCAACGAGCGCATCGGCCAGCGCCACGGCGTCCTCGACCGCCATGCAGGCGCCCTGGGCCAGATATTGCAGCGTCGGGTGCGCCGCGTCGCCCAGCAGGCAGACCCGCCCGCGCGACCACTCGGCGACCGGCTCGCGGTCGCAGAGCACCCACATCCGCCAGGTCTCGATCTTTTCGAGCAGCGACATCGGCCTGGCGGAGACGCCGGCGAAGCGCTCCATCAGCTCGCCCGGATCGCCTTCGCTGTCCCAGCCTTCGACGTAGCGGTCGGAGTGGAACACGGCCACCAGGTTGAACAGGGTCGAGCGCCTGAGCGGGTAATGGACCAGATGGTTGCGGGGGCCCGCCCAGAGCGCCGCCGCATTCCAGCGCAGCGCTTCCGGCACCTCCTCCATCGGCAGCACGGCCCTGTAGGCGATATGGCCGGAGACCTTGGGCGGACCGTCGCCGACGACATGTTCGCGCACATTCGACCAGAGACCGTCCGCGCCGACCAGGAACGCCCCTTCCCGCCTGCCGCCGTCCGCCAGGCAGGCATGGACGCGCCCGCCTTTGTCCTCCACCGCCACAACCTCGGCATCGGTCTCGAATGCGACCCGCCCCGACGCCTCGCAGGCGTCCAGCAGGGTGCGGTGGAAGTCCGCGCGGTGCGTCACGGCGTAGGGCGCGCCGAAGCGCTGCCGGAACGCCGCGCCGAGGTCGCTGGTCACGACGGTCTCGCCGGTCAGCGCGTCCATCATCACCAGCCGGTCCACGAACACGGCATCGCGCGAAATGGCCTCGCCGATGCCCAGCCGCTCGAACATGCGGAAGACGTTGGGCCCGAGCTGGATGCCGGCGCCGATCTCCCCGAAGGCGGGCGCCTGTTCCAGCACATGGCTGGCAATGCCCTGCCGCGCGAGCGCCAGCGCCGCCGCGAGGCCGCCGAGGCCGCCGCCGACGATCAGCGCGGTCACAGCCGGGCCGCCCAGCGGTCGAGCAGCGGCAGGACCTCGTCGGCCCCGGCGCTCGGCAGGTTGAAGACTACCCGCGCGATCCCGGCTTCGCGCCAGGCGTCGAGCCCGGCCGGGTCGTCCTCCGCGCCGAAGACGGTGACCGGCACGGAACGCCCGGCTTCCGCCTCCATGGCACGGAATTCCGGCAGCTTGTCCAGCAGGTGGTAGGTCGGCCTCTCCGCGTGCGGCACCCAGCCGTCTCCCCAGGCGAGCGCCCGTCTCGCGCCATGCGGGAACTCGCCGCCGACCAGCACGGGCGGCCCTCCCGGCTGCGCGGGCTTCGGGCGCGAGCGCATCGGTCCGAACGACAGGCGGCGGCCCGACCAGGACGCCTCCTCCTCGCTCCAGATGGCGCGGATGGCGGCGATGCGCTCGCGCAGGACCCCGAAGCGCTCTTCGAAGGCCGTGCCGTGGTTCGCCATCTCCTCGCGGTTCCAGCCACCGCCGACGCCGAACAGGAAACGGCCCTCCGACAGGGCGTCGAGGCTCGCGGTCTCTTTCGCGAGCTGTATCGGGTCGCGCTGCGCGGCGAGGCAGATTCCGGTCGCGACCTTGAGCCGCTCCGTAGCGGCTGCGGCCATC
>JAJECZ010000231.1 GCA_022821735.1 Alphaproteobacteria bacterium
AAATGCCCCCAGCGGAGATCGGGGCCGGAGCCGAAGGGGCGCAGGAAGAAGCCCGCCGCCCCGCCCCCGGCCCGGACATGGGCGCGCGAGACGCCGTGCCCGTCGAGCACCGCCGCCCAGGGACCCCCGGTCAATGCGAGCAGCGCTTCCAGCGGCCGGGCGGGATCGGGCCCGGTCCGGATCGCCCACAGCGCGGG
This sequence comes from Alphaproteobacteria bacterium, assembly GCA_022821735.1. Taxonomy (GTDB): domain Bacteria; phylum Pseudomonadota; class Alphaproteobacteria; order Bin95; family Bin95; genus Bin95. The sequence continues at coordinate 198 of JAJECZ010000231.1, forward strand.
CGGCATGCAGTGGAGCGTGTAGGTCGTGTACGCCCCGTCCGGTGCAGCAACCGTCACCGCCACGTCGCTTACGGGCGTCACCGGGACCGCCGCCGATCCCTCCCGGCCCGGACGGGGCTGGATGGCATTCACCGAGACCCGGACGCCCGGAGGGGCAGAGAACGAGACCGTCATCACGTCGCGCTCGTCGCACCGCACCCCGTAATGCAGGATGCGGGGATCGAAGGCCGGGCGCGGGGCCGGGTCTTCGGAGGCCGGCCGCGACCGTGCGCTGTCGGTGCGGGCGGTGAGAGCGGACAGCATCGGGCCGACGACGGGGTTGGGCAGCTCCGCCACCGCCTGCCGGTCCGGGCCGTGGCGGTCGGTCCAGGAGACGACCGCGCGGAGCGGACGGCCCGCGTCCGCGGCCGTCGGCGTGTAGCGGAGTCCGGCCGCCCCCGGGATCGCCTGCCACTCTCCCGGACCCCGCCAGCGTTCCCATTGCACTGTCGGGGCCGGGGCGTCATCGGCGCGGTCAGGGTCGGTCAGGCTCACCGTCACCGGTTCGCCGACGACGGGGCGCCGCGGCAGCGCTGTCGCACGGCCGGGCTCGTCGCGGTCCCGCACCCGCACGGTGACGGCCATCGCAGCGCCGTTCGCATCGGCGCGGCGGAGCGTCACCGCGTAGCGGTTGTCGGCGTCGGCATCCTCCGGCTTCTCGAAATCGGGCGGGGCGGCGAAGCGCAGCGCCCCCGCCTCGATCCGGAACCGGGCCGCATCCGATCCCGACAGATGCCAGGCGTCCGAATGCAGTTGAGCCGGCAGGCTCAGGACGCGGGCGACGGAGCCTTCCGGCCAGGCGATCTCCCGGGCGGCCTCAGGGCCGTCGGCGGCCAGGGCCGGGGCGCAGGGCAGCGCCAGCAGCAGAACCGCCGCCGCGCAGGCCGCACCGGGGAAGGATGTGCGGGAAGAAGAAGGCGACCGGCGGGCGATCCCCGTGCCGGTGGAGGCAGAGGCGTCAGGCCGGGATGATGGCCCCTTCCGGCAGCGCGGCCATGCCGCCGCGGTCATGGCCGGAGCGCAGACCCAGGTGGGGCTGACCGGCTGACCGGCTGACCGGCTGACCGGCTGACCGGCTGACCGGCTGACCGGCTGACCGGCTGACCGGCTGACCGGCTGACCGGCTGATTATACCGAGAGCCTCACGGCCCCTTGTCAAGCCCCCGGCCGAAAAAATTCGGCCGCCTCGGGCGCGAAGGCCGAGCGACAGCGTGGACGTCGCGGTGCGGGCGGTAACCTGCCTGTCCTCCACCTTGTCCATCGCATTGCCCCCGAGCCTCTCGTCCGCAGGGCCGGGCCTACAAACACATCCGCCCGCCGAACGTCGCCCATCAACCCACTGCGATCATTAGCGCAATTCCGGCTGAAACAAAAGCCCCGCACGATTTTTCTGACCGGAGCACGGACAGGGGGAGCGCGCGGCCGGGCGATCCGTTCTCGCGGCGATCCGCGCGGTTGCCGACATCCGCCGCCCGACCGCCTCGAAACCCGCCCCCCATGCCTGGCCATCGTCGGCGACGACAAAGACCGACCGCCCTTTGAAACCTGACGCTTCCCCAGCGATTCCCGGCGACCTTCCTTCGCAAAGCGCCGACTGCCGAAAATCCCCTGGCTCTCGGGGGTTTCCTCCGTTGCAGGTGATCCAGAGGGCGCCGGCGACGCTCGGGTTTCGGGTCAGGAGGTCCTGAGCCACCGCGGCGGGAATGCCGAGCGGTCTTTGGCATCCATCAGCGGTGAGGCGATCTTCACTCGGCGCTGACGCCGAATGCCGGATGAAGCCGGCATGGCCCCAAACCGTCGAACGATCACCCAAACGAGATCCGATGTACATCCGCCATGAATTTTGCTAACCATCGTCGCGCGACTACCATACTCGTTATATGTGAGGCACAATGCGCAGACCAAAGTGCTGCTGGCAGACTTGATCGGGTGACGGACATGGACATCGCTGCAAGCACCATAGAAACCGCACTTCGCCAGCTTCCCGAACTGCCGACCCCGGTGAGCAGTTGGCACGTCGAAACCGGCCCGGACTCGACCGACGACCCCGCCGTCTGGGTATGGGCGATGCTGAAGGACGACGACGTCGAATTCGCCAAGCGCTCGCAACTGCGCTCGATCATCCGCGATCTCGTCGAGGAGAAGACCGACCCGTCCATGCTCGTCTATGTCCGTTTCCGCGGTGCCTCCGAGGTCGCGCAGCAGGCATGAGCCTTCATGCGGAGCTGTTGAAACAGGCTCATTTCCTCGCCCTGAAGGAACCCAAGAAACCGACCCAGGCCAGCCTTCGCCGCTCGGTGTCGGCTTCCTATTACGCCCTCTTTCACCTTCTGGTCGATGACGCGACGAAACTCATGCTGTCGGGCAATGTCCGCCGCCCTCTGCGCGACAGTCTTGCGCGCGCGTTTCGCCACTCGGCCATGAAACAGACCGCCGTGGCATTCACCAGGACGTCGATACCCCCGAAGCTCGCAGCCGGCCTGAACCGCCAACTGGTCCAACAGGAGCTGATCGACGTCGCCACCGCCTTCGTCCAGCTTCAGGAGGCCCGTCACGAC
>JAJECZ010000178.1 GCA_022821735.1 Alphaproteobacteria bacterium
CGCGATCTTCCGCGCCTTGAGGTCCGCGCCCGCGCAGAAGGCCCGCCCGGCGCCCCGGAAGACGATGGCGCGCGTCCCGGCATCGGCGTTGGCGTCCCGGAACGCCTTCGTCAGCGCGGGGACCAGGGCGTCGTCGATCGCATTCAGCGCCTCGGGGCGGTTGAGCACGATATGGCGGACCGCGCCCCTTTGCTCGGTCAGAACGACGGACCCGGTTGCGGACATGGCTTGGACCTCTCCTCGGCTGGCCGGCTATTGTAGCGGCTTCCGCCCGGGAGAACGCGCACCGATGACCAATCTCGTGCAATTGGAGATCCAGGACCGCCGGTCCTTTGCGGACGGAGAGCGGTTCGAGGGGACCGGGGCCTATGAGCGCATAGTCGGCCGCGCCCACTACCGCGTCGATCCGCTGGCGCCGGCGCAGGCCGGCGTGACGGACATCGCGCTCGCGCCGAGGGACGGCGAGGGGCTGGTCCGCTTCAGCGCCGATGTCTTCATCCTGCAGCCGGCGGACCCGGCGCTCGGCAACCGGCGGCTGTTCTTCGACTGGGGCAACCGGGGCAACAAGCGCGCGCTCCAGTATTTCTGCGACGCCGAACACAGCAACGACCCGGAGACCGCGGCCCATGCCGGCAACGGCTTCCTCTTCCGGCGCGGCTACACGATCGTCTTCGGCGCCTGGCAGGGCGACCTGCTGCCGGGCGAGGCCCGGATGCTGCTTGATCTTCCGGTCGCGCGCCGGGAGGACGGGCCGGTGACGGGACCGGTGCGCACGGAGTTCATCGCCGACGGGCCGGGCGTCACATGCCTGCCGCTCAGCGGCCGCGGCTCGACGCGCTCCCATCCGGCGGTCTCTCTCGATATGGCGAAGGCGAGGCTCACCATGCGGCCCTATGCGGACGCGCCGCGCGAGCCGGTGCCGCCGGACGCCTGGTCCTTCGCGCGCATCGAGACCGGCGGCGGGCTCGACGGCCTCGGGCCCGAGCGGTCCGTCGTGCCGTCGGACAGCCATGTCCACCTGCCGGAGGGTTTCCGCCCCGGCTGGATCTACGAGATCGTCTATGAGGGCCGCGACCCGCTGGTGATGGGCCTCGGGCATGTCGCGGTGCGCGACCTCGTGAGCTGGCTGCGCTACGAGGAGGGCGTCGGCAACCCGCTCGGCGGCATCGACCGGGCTTACGGATACGGCCGCTCGCAGACCGGCCGCGCGATCCGCGATTTCGTCTGGCGGGGCTTCAACGCCGACGCCGCCGGCCGGCGGGTGTTCGACGGGCTGATGCCGCATGTCTCGGGCGCCGGCGGCAAGTGGCTGAACCAGCGTTTCGCCAATGCCGTGGTCTCGGGCGGCCAGCAGCATGAGGACCATTACGCCCCTGCCGACGGTTTCCCCTTCGCCTACAGCCCCTGCACGGACCCGCACAGCGGCCGCACCGACGCGGTCCTGAAGCGCCCGGAAACCGACCCGCTCATCGTCCACACGCAGACCGCGACGGAATACTGGCAGCGGCGCGGCTCGCTGGTCCACACGGACTGCGAGGGCAACGACCTCGCCGAGCCGGAAGGGGTGCGCATCTACCACTGGACCGGGACGCAGCATACCGCCGACCCCAACCAGCGCGAGCCGCGCCGGGCGGTCTGCGAACACTGGCTGAATGTCGCGCAGACCTCGATGCTCTTCCGCGCCATGCTCGACGCGCTCGACCGCTGGGCGGACGGCGGCCCGCCGCCCCCGCCGAGCCGCCATCCCCGCGCCGCCGACGGCACGCTCGTGCCCTACGCGACATGGCGGGAGCGGTTCCCGGCAATCCCCGGCGGGGCGGTGCCGCAATCGCCCAACCTCATGCCGGCGCTCGATTTCGGCCCGCGCGCCGGCGAGGGAATCCTGGACAGGGAGCCGCCGGAGGTGCTGGCGGAGGACGGCTACCCCGTGCTGGTGCCGGCGGTCGATGCGGACGGCAACGAGATCGCGGGCGTGCGCGCGCCGATGATCGCGGCCCCCGTCGGCACCTTCGCCGGCTGGAACCTCCGCCGGCGCGGCGTTGCGGGCGGGGCGATGCACGAGTTCTCCGGCAGCTACATCCCCTTCCCGGACACGCCGGAGGAGCGCGCGGCGACGGGCGACCCCCGCCCCTCCCTGCTGGAGCGCTACGGGGATGCGGCCGGCTACGTACAGGCGATAGAAGCGGCGGCGCGGACGCTCATCGAGGAGGGCTTCATGCTGGAGGAGGACCTGCCGCGCGTGCTGGCCCGCGCGGCGGACTGGGGCCGGCCGCTGACCGATGTGCGGCTTCCCTGACCGGCCATGACCTTTCCCCTCGACCATACCGGCCAGATGCGCGCCGACCTCGATGCGGGCGCCGCCGCCCTGGAGCGGCTGGGCTTCCTGCTCTCCCCGGAAACGCCGCAGCAGGGCGCCGTTCCGGGCGAAGACGGCATGCGGCCCTGGGCCACCGCCAACCGCTGCGCGCTCTTCCGCGAGGGCTATCTGGAGCTGATCGGCATTCGCGCGCCCGACCGCTTCAACCCGTGGTCGCATTTCATGGCCCGGCATGAAGGCATCCACATCGCGGCCTTCCGCTGCAACTCGGCGGACGAGGCGTGGCCGGGCCTGGCGGCGCAGGGCTTCCGGCCGCCGGTGCAGCGCGCCCGCTCGACGCCAGCGGGGGACATGCGCTTCCGCAACATCTTCTCCGAGGACGCAAGCTGGCCCGAGGGCCGGATCATCGTCATCGAGCACCAGACGCCGGAGGTGCTGTGGCGGCCCGAATTGCTGGAGCATCCGAACGGCGCAAGCGCGCTCCGGCAATGCCTGTTCGTCTCCGACCGGCCGGACGAACTCGCGGCCCGGCTCGCCGCCTTCGGCGCGGACCCCGCCGGCCATGCGGCGCTCTCCGCCGAAGAGTTTGCCGACATGTTCCCCGGCGAAGCCGCGCCGCCCCTGCCCTGCATGGCCGGGCATGTCATCGCCTTCACCGATCCCGACCGGGCCGTCCGCCTGATGGAAGCGAACGGCGTTCCGGTCGGGCGGGACAGCCTCGGCCGGGCCTTTGTCGGGCGGGCGCACAATAACGGCGCGGTCATGGCGCTGACCGGGGACGGCCCGGCCTGACGGCATGGGCCGTACCCGGTTAAAAACTGCCTACATCCGATTCTAGATGGTCGCGCCGGTCCCGATGGGCTATCGTCATGCTGACACGCGCCGGGCTAGGGCCGAAACCCTGACCCGAGGTAACAGCAAGAGGCCGTTATGTCAGGCAATGGCGAGCGTATAAGGGGCATTGTGAACGATCTGGTTTCAAATCGCGTTGCAATCGCGAAACCGTTGAAGCGCCTCTCCACATGCGCTCAGCGGTCACTGCATCTGCGACATCCTGCTACGGCCGGGACTGGACATAGAGTATGCGCGCTTCGTATCCAGCTAACTACCCGGCGACAGGGCCGAATTTAAATGGCCGACAGGCAAGTGCACCACCAGCGAGGGTTTCCGAGACGCACGGACCGCAGCGCGCTACGTGGTACCGATCACTCCAACTGACCGACAGATTTCGATGATACCAGACGTCATTTCGCCATCCGCCACCGACGACTGATCGGTCAGCAAGAGCGTTTCAATGTCGATATTCCTTCGCCGCCCATTCATTTGGCTTGCCCGATGGTGCCGCTGGATCGGGCATCCAGACGGGCCATCTTTCAAGAAAGTATGGAAACATGTTGTTTTTTGTACTCTAGGGGCAATATTATTTTTGTCCGGCTCGTTTGTGTCTTTTATGTCCATAGCGATAGCAATAACTCAAGACACATGCGATCTACCTATCCTATGCCTATTTAACACCTACATTGGTGGGGCAATGATGTTCATCGGTATATCACTCTGGATAGTCGGCAAACATCCCTCTCGCATTGACTTCAAGATTTCCGAAGATGTTGAGAATTTGGATACGCTTATTTCCGACATACG
>JAJECZ010000114.1 GCA_022821735.1 Alphaproteobacteria bacterium
GCCTATGACGACTGCAAGCATGTGAACGCGGCGGGCAATGTCAGGCTCTACGGCTTCCGGTCCTGCATGGGCGTCATGCACGACGAGATCATCGACGAGGTGAACGACGCCTATGCAGAGCTGATCGGCGCGGGGAGCTGAAGGCGCGGGGCGGCGGCCTCTACCGGTCGTAAAGGTCTTTCCGCTCGATCCTCAGCCCGCCCAGCGACGCGCCCTGTTCCATCCCCGCCATCATCCTCCGATAGGCTGCCGCCCATTCGGGACCGGTCTTGTCGTGGGGGTTGCGGGTAGCAGAGCGGCCCGGCCGGTCAGGCGCGGCGGCTTCGTCGCCCTCTTCCGGGGCAGGCCCGGTGAATCCCCGATTGGCTGTCATGGGCAACATAATGCCCGACGGCCGGCTCAATTCAAACCGGGACGAAGACCTGCATGGCTTCGGCGACGCCGCGCAGCCGGAAGCGGTCCAGCGGCGCGAAGGAGTCCGGCAGCGCCGCCGCGAAGGCGTGCGAGGCGAGCAGCGGGCGCGCGGCCTGCTTGCAGGCTTCGGCGAGGCGCGCGGTCTCGTTGACCGCCGGGCCGATGGCGGTGAAGTCGAGCCGGTCGGCCGTGCCGATATTGCCGAAGCTGACCGCGCCCAGATGCAGCGCCAGCGCTGCGCGCAGCTCCGGCCATTCGGGGTCGCGGTATTCGTTCAGCCCGTCGAGGCGGGCGAGCGCGCCGCGGGCCGCCGCCAGCGCGCGCATGCAGGCGTCCGGCCTGCCGCCCTCGACCGGGAAGATCGCAAGCACCGCGTCGCCGATGAATTTGAGCACCTCCCCGCCCCGATCCGCCACGGAGCCCGCCGTCGCATCGAAGAAGGTGTTGAGCGCATCGAGATAGAGCCCGCGCGGCAGCCGTTCGGCCATGGCGGTCGAGCCGCGCAGGTCGGCGAACCAGACCGCCGCCTCGATCTCTTCCCCGTCGCCGCGCCGGATCGAGCCGTCGAGCACGCGCCGCCCCGAACGCCGGCCGAGATAGGTGTCGAGCAGGGTGCCCGCCGTCGCCCGGAGGATATGGACCTCGAACAGCCGGCCGAGCAGCCCGACCGATGCGCTGATCCGGCCGAGCGCCCCGGTGGTGAATCCGGCGGCGTCCCGCGTCGCGAAGGTCACCGCGTTCAGCTGGCCGTCGGAAAAGGACATCGGCAGCGCCGCATAGTCCGTCGCGCCCGCCGCCGCCAGGTCGTGCAGGACCGGGTAGTCGAGCGCGGCATGCTCGCCGGCGAGGCGGCAGCGTATGGCGCCCGCGCCCTCGTAGAGCGGCGCCAGCGGGCTGCGCAGGAAGGCGTCCGAACTCACCGTCTCGCGGGTGGCGTAGGCGACCTCGACGCCGTCCGCATCCGCCCGCCAAGTGTGGTTCTCCGCCACCAGCAGCGGGTGCAGCGTGCGCAGCCCAACCTGCACCCGCCAGACCGGAATGCCCGCTTCGTTCAGCGCCTGCCCGTAAGCCGCCGTCAACGCCCCCGGCGATTCGCACTCCCACGCCGCCCCCACCAGCCAGTCATGCAGGGATGTCATACCAGTCGCCCGAACTGCCCGCGACCGCCAGCGCCGTCAGGCAGTGGCGAGCGCCGCCTCCACGGACTCGATCTGCTCGTCCACGGAGATTTCCACCACCGAGGTCACTTCCAGGTCGCGGTCGTCATAGACATCGCCGTCGGGGCGGAAGCGGGTGTGCAGTTCGATGCGGGTGTCGCGCTCCTTCAGCAGGGTCTCGATCTGCGGGCGGAAGAGCGCCACCATCGCCGTCACCCAGCGGTTTGCCGGCCATGAGGGCTGGGCGTGGTCGATGTTGAACAGGTCCAGCATGCGGACCACGTCGCGGGCCCGGTACCAGACCTCGCCCGTAACCCAGCGGTTGGTGGTGAACAGGCGCAGCGGCCGGCCGTCCTCATCGACCGAAATGGCGACCAGGTGGCTGAGCGCGTCGTCCGGGTCCTCCGGCATGGCGAAGCCGTCCACCGGCGCCGGTTTCACGCCCACGGGCATGCCCTTCGGCCTGAGAAAGGTGTGGAAATGGCCGTGCTCCGGGAACCGGTTCTCGGACGGCGGATGGGCGTGGAAATAATACTGGCTGTGCGTCTTCCAGTCGTACACATCGCCCTTCGGGTAATGGTCCCAGACCTCGAACGGATCCTGGTGGCGCAGCACTTCGGAGACCGGATTGTCGCCCGTGTTCGCCAGCACGCGCCCCGCCTCGCGCACCTCGCGCCCGGCGGCGGCCATGCGCTCCAGCCGCTTCCGGTCCAGACCCGAAAAATCTTCCATGCCGCCTCCCGCCGCCGCCCCCGCGATATGGGCAGCGGGGCGCGCCCCGGTCAAGCGCTCCCGGCGCGTTTCCGGAACCAGTCCTCCACGACCTTCTCCGGGAACAGGCCGGCGAAACGCCTGGGCAGGAGCGGCAGGTAGAGTTCGCGCCAGCGTTCCCCGGCGGCGGCGGCATCCTCATTGAAGCCGCGGCGCTCGTTCAGCGTCCGGCGGACCTCCGTGCGGCGGGACACCTCTTCCGGCGACAGGACGCGCGGGCAGCGGTCGTTCAGGGCGTCCGCGACATGCTCCGCGATAGCCACGCAGGCGGAGTCGGGCGCCTTGTTGCCGAAGCCGCGAAGCTCGTCGATTTCGTATCCGTCGACCCGGATGCCGCCCTTGTCGAGGCTCTGGACGGCGGCAAGGCTGAGCGTCGCCCGGGCACCGTCCGGCGTCCGGACGGAGAACAGCGCCAGGCGGCCCATCGCCGATCCGTGAATGTAGGACTCGGCATAGCGCAGGCAGTTCTGCATCGCCCTGCCCTCGGCGCGCACCTCCTCTGGGGTCGCCAGGAACCGTGCTCCGGCGACGCCGGCGCTCCAGCCGGGCGGTTCCTGCCACTCCGAGCCGATAGCGGCGCGTTCGAGACTACGGACCCGATGGATGCAGCGGGCTGCCGCCCCTTCCGCAAAGGCGACCAGCTGCCTGCCCGTCAATTCGGGCCGGCCGGTCCCCTCAAGCAAGCCGGTCAGGGCAAGAATCCCGCAATCGAGCGGGTCAGGCTCATCCGGACCGCCGAGATCGGCTGCGGCCTCCATATGGCGGGCCGCGAAGCCGGCGAGGCAATCGGCCGAGACTGCGGCGAGCCCTTCGGCCAGCAGCGCCGGATCGGCGCCGTCCGGATCGTGGCGGCTCCAGGCGAAGCTGCGGAAGGCCAGCACGCCGCCCTCGTAGCGGGTCTTCGCATCGCCGCCCATCTCGCCCGCCCGGACGATGGCCTGCACGGCGAACCCGAGTTGCCTGCGCGTTCTTGCGCCGTCGCGGACGACATGCGCGAGCAGTTCGCCGCGGTCGCGCGCGTTCGCTTCCAGCAATATAGCGCGGAACCGGGTGTCCTGCCGCCCGCCATACCGTCCGAGAACCTGCAGCAGGCCCGGATCGGCCCGGTATTTGGGCATGCGCCGCGCCACATAGCGGGCCTTCCGGCACTCCTCGAGCCGCCGGCAGCAGAGCAGCCGCTCGGCCGCGGCGCGCGCGCCGGCCCGGTTCCTGTCTATGCCGCGGAACAGCCGTTCGGCGTCCCCGCTCTCCAGAGCCGCAACGAAGGCCCAGGGATAATGCTGGAGGAACCACTGCCGGTCCCGTCCCCCGTCGCGGCCCTGCGTGACGAGCGCCAGCCCCTCCAGGGTCATCCCGGCCAGGAGCGCTTGGCGCCCCAGCCTGTTCCGGCACTCATCGACAAAGCCGTTCCAGACCGCCAGCGCCTCGCGCTCGGTATCGCACGGGTGTTCGACCGTCCGCCGGAGGGCGCGCGCGCTTTCCGGCACGCCGCCGAGAACCCGCTCCAGCGACTCCAGCAGCTGTTCCGCCTCCGCCGCCAGCCTCCGCTGCCGGCGTTTCGAGGGCCGGCGGCGGCGCAGCGCGTGGCTGCGCAGCCGTTTCGCCGGAAGCGGCTTCGTGGTGAGCGCGTCCGCGATGTGGATGTTCGCCGCAAACGCACCCGAGACAACGCAGAGATTGCGCCCCGGACGCCTGCTTCCGCCATCGAGCAGCCAGGCGGGCAGGACCCGGACGCAGTCGCCGCCAACAGTGTGGCACGAAGCCGAATGGCGGCGGACGACGAAGACCCAATGGAGGCGAGACCGGTCCGAACGGCCAATGACTTCGAGAGGTATTCGTGAAAAACATCATCCTGCTC
>JAJECZ010000525.1 GCA_022821735.1 Alphaproteobacteria bacterium
ATCCGGGAGCAGGGCATCGAAGCCCCGGAAGGCGGCCTGGCGCTGCCGCTGCGCTACACCGTCTATGAGCGTCCGTCCTATTCCGTCGTGTCGTCCAACGCGCTCTGGCGGGACCCGGCGCGCAAGGCCGAGGCGAAGCTGTTGCGCAAGGCCGAGAACGACGCCGGGCGGCGCAACCTCTACTTCCCGCAGGTGATGCGCGATGCGCGCCGGATCGGGGAGTACTATCCCGGCCTCTCGCCCAGCAGCCCCGAAAGCATGGACAGGCTCGGCGTGTCGCTGGCGCACCTCGAGTCCAGATGCAAGAATTTCTACGACTCAGCGGAGGTGGAGCGCGTCTTCTATCCGGAGATCGAGAAGCTCCTGCTGGAATTCTTCCCGGATGCCACCGACGCGCTGGTCTACAACCACGACGTGTTCGACAAGGACTACCAGGGCGACCGCACGGAAGACCAGGACGCCAGGAATCCCGGCGTGAACGCGCGTTACGCCAACCTCGTGCACAACGACCTGAACGACAATAGCGGGCGCGTGCGCTGCCGCGAGCTGCTGACGAAGAACCTGCGCAACTTCGGGCCCACGCAGCACTACACGGAAGCGGAGGCCGACGCGAAGATGTCGCGGCGGTTCATGTCGATCAATCTCGCCAAGCCGATGGAGACGGTGGAGCAGTTCCCCTTCGTGCTCTGCGCCTGGCCGTCCTTTGCCGACCAGCCCTACATCAACAACTACCGCGTCTATGACGACCGTGTCGGCGAGACGACCCGCTTCACCTACCGGCCGGACCATGAGTGGTACTGGTTCCCGCGGCAGACGCCGACGGAGGTGTCGATGCTGAAATGCTACGACTCGGTCACGGACGGCTCGGTCTCGCGCTGGTCCTTCCACACGGCCTGCCAGGACCCGACCGTCCCCGTCGATGCCCCCTGCCGCAAGAACGTCGTGGTCCGCTCCTACGTCTTCTTCTAGGAGCGCGAGGGAAGTCCGGCGGATACGGGAAGAGGGTGCCGCCTCAATATTCGTCGCGCCGGCGGACCCAAGTCATCGGGAAAGGCAGGCCCTGCTCGTCGCGGCCTCTCGGTACGAGGTCGAGCAGCTGATATGCCGCATTCATCGGGTCCAGTCCGCGCGAGTAGCAGGAATAGGTGTGAAAGAGGCGTCCGGCCTCGTCCTTGCAGAAAACGCTGAGACCCGGCGCCTCGCTGCTGCGCATCGTCGTTTCGCGGTAATTGTAGGTCACCGGCCCTGTCGCGAGCGCCTCTTCGTCGAAGGACACGCCGAAATCCTCGCTGAAGCTGCTGCGCCGCGACGAGACCCACGGAAAGCGCCACCCCATGCGGTCGCGATAGGCCAGGAGTGCGGCAAGCGGCGCGCGCGACACGGCGGCGAAGGCGACGTCGCGGGCCGCCAGATGGACGGTCATCGGGTCGTATCCGTCCGCCCAGAAGGAGCAGCTCGGGCAGCCGGCCTCCCAGCCCGGTCCATACATGAAGTGCGAGACGACGAGCTGGCTCATGGCGCCGAACAGCTCCGCGAGGCCGACCTCGCCGTCTTCGCTCTCGAAGCGGTAACCCTCTGAGACCTCGACCCAGGGCAGGGTCCTGCGGGCCGCGGCCAGCGCATCGCGTTCGCGGGTGAACGCCTTTTCACGCTCGAGAAGCGCCTTGCGGGCTTCGAGCCACTCTTCGCGCGATACAACAGGCTGAGCCATGGACTGTCCTCCCTCGATCAGAATGCGGCGCAGACGGTCTGGATTGCGCGCAGCACCGACTGCTGGTCGAAGGCGCGCTTGTAGGCTTCGGCGATCTCCTTCGTGCGCCGCACCGCCTCCGCGCCTGGTGCGGCCAGGACGATCAGCAGCTTGGCGCCCTCGCGGCCGATTGCGCCGGCCCCGTCGCGCCATTGCCCGGCGCCGTCCAGAACGGTCAGGCCGTCCGGGAAGCGCGGCGTGACCTCGGCGGCGAGGAAATCGCTCCATTCCTCGTCGGACACCGTCCCGCCTCCGGGCCGGCTGCGGCCGAAGAACATCCGGTATTCGCCGTAGCGCTCGAAACCGGGCGGGCAGGGCTGCGTCTCAGCCTGCGGGGCCGCGACGGGCAGGAGCAGCAGGACGGTGAGTGCGAAGACGATGCGCGTCGAAACGGTCATTGCCTCCCTCGAGCCGGTGTCTTCCGGCGCGTCGGAAACGGTCAGGCGACGGCAACTATATCGACGGCCGTCGCCGTGCAACGGGGCTCGGGGACGGGTTCGCCATATTCCCGAAGGCCCTGGATATGAAAGGAGATTGCCTCAGTTATTTCCGCTATTGCCTCTTGCCTGGTAGGCGCGGTTGCAACGCAGCCCGGCAAATCGGGAACATAAGCAGCGTAATTGGCCGGCGCCTTCTCGATCACGATGGTGTAGCGCATCCCGGTTTTCACTCCTTCGCGCCGGGCTGCTTCAGGATACTGGCCCATGTCCCTGGCGGCAGGTCATCGCTGGGTTTTCCGGCCACTGTCACGGTCCCCGGCTTTCGCGGATGTCGGTATTGGCGGTGACTGCCCCCGAGTCCGAACCAGCCGCCAACCGTCTCGCTCGATCAGGCGTATTGCGTCCCCGTACCTTGCGCACTCTACAGGTTCGCCATCCTAGCGCGGCCTCGCTCCCGAAGCGAGGACGGCGGGCAGGGAGAGGTCGAGGATGCCGTCCGCTCCGGCCATCGCGCGGGCTTCGGCCAGCACGGCGGCCTCGATGGCGGTGCGGGCCTCCGGGGTCTGCGCGTCCAGAAGCGCGCGGGAGCGCACCGTGGCGTGGCGCAGCCCCTCGACCAGCGCTTCGGGTGTGACGCGGCGGCGGATCGCGATTTCCTCCACCCTCGTCTCCCGGAAACCGGCCGCCTCCAGGACGCGCGCGCATTCCCCGGGGTCGGCGAAGCGGAACATCTCGGGCCCTTCGGGAATGCCGCCCGCATGGGGGTCGCCGTGGGCCGCGACCGCGCGGCGGAACATGCCGAAATGCGCCACCCGGTCCGCCGTGCACCAGGCGGAGAACGCATGGCGTCCGCCCGGCCGCAACACCCGGAACGCTTCCGCGACCGCGCGTTCGGGCCGGGCGAAATGCAGCATACCGAAGGAGCAGGTGACGGCGTCGAAGCTTCCCTCGTCGAACGGCAGCGCCTCGGCGTCGCCCTCCCGGAACTCCGCTTCCGGGAAGTTGCGCCGCGCTTCCTCCACCATGGCGGCAGCGAAATCCACTCCGACTGCCCGCGCGCCCCGCCCGGCGGCCATCGCCGCGCCGTAGCCGGGCCCCGTCGCCACATCGAGCGCGTCCATGCCGGGCGCCACGCCGGCGGCGTCGAGCACCGGGCCGAGGCCGAGGCGCGTCGAATCCCAGGAAACGGCGCGGTAGCCCTCCGCCTGCCGGTTCCAGCCCGCGCGCTCGAACGCCTTGAAGGCGTCCGCGTCGAAGCTCATGCCGCCGCCTCGGCAAGGATTCGGGCGGCTTCCTCGCAGTCCGCGCGGCCAACGTCCAGATGGGTCACGGCGCGCATCCGGGTCGGCCCCATCGCGCCGACGCGCAGGCCCGCTTCGCCGGCGCGGGATGCAATCTCGGCGGCGCTCCGACCGGTGCCGCCCACATCGAAGAACAGGATATTCGTCTCGCACGGCTCCACGGCAAAGCCGTCCAGCGCGGCCAATGCGTCCGCCAGCAGCGCGGCGTTTGCATGGTCGTCGGCCAGCCGGTCCCAATGGAAGTCGAGCGCATGCAGCCCGGCGGCGGCCAGGATGCCGGCCTGCCGCATGGCGCCGCCCATGCGCTGCTTCCAGCGCCACGCCTCGTCGATGAAGGCCGCCGAGCCGGCAAGCACCGCGCCGACCGGACAGCCGAGCCCCTTGCTGAGGTCGATCCAGGCGCTGTCGAAGCAGGCGCCGTAATCGGCCGCGGCCGTGCCCGAGGCCACCACCGCGTTCGGCAGCCGCGCCCCGTCCAGATGGGTCGCGAGGCCGTGCCTGCGGGCGACATCCGTGACCGCCTGCACGGCTTCCAGCGGCCAGACCGTGCCGCCGCCCATATTGGCCGTGTTCTCGACCTCCAGCAGCGCGGAGGGCGGCGCATAGCGGTGGTCCGGACGGATCGCGGCTTCGGCCTGCTCCGCCGTGTAGATGCCGCGCTCGCCCGGTATCGGCGCGATCTGCACGCCCGAGAGCGCGGCCGGGCCGCCGCCCTCGAAGTTCAGTATGTGGCAGGAGGCCTCTGCGATCACCTCGTCGCCCGGCCGGCAATGGACCCGGATCGAAATCTCGTTGCACATCGTCCCGGACGGCAGGAAGACGGCCGCCTCCTTGCCGAGCAACGCCGCCACCCGTTCGCAGAGCGCATTGACGCTCGGGTCGGCGAAGGACTGCTCGTCGCCGACCGGCGCTTCCGCCATCGCGCGGCGCATTTCGGGCGTCGGCAGGGTCTGGGTGTCGCTGTAGAGGTTGATGTGCGGCGCGTTGGCGCCTTGCCGCGTCGCTAAAGCCATGGTGTCGCTCGCCGGTTGGGGTATGATGTCGGCCGATGCTGTCTAGAGCAAAGTCCGGCAGTTTTGAACCGAAGCCTATGAAGCCATCCACTAGCGCCGCCTTAGACGGTGTGTCTCCCGACAAGTCGTCCGAACTTCAAGCCGAGATCTGGTGCCGACCATTTGCCAAGGCTTCTCAAGGCAGCCCCATGGTCAACGTCAATGGGTCATTCAAGGTAATGAATCAGGAAAAGTGTGTCAGTTCCATATATTATAATCTCGTACAAAATATGTTTATTCGAGGCTAAATCTTGGGAGAGAGACAATGCCTATTCGATGTGTAGATGATCAAGGAATATCCTTGGAAGCCAGTGCCCTTACACAAGAAGAATGGAGAATATTGAAGACCAAAGCGCGTAATCATAGACATCTAATTATGCCATGCTGCAAAGCGCATGCAATTCCAAAAACGTCGAAACTAGGAACACAATTCTTTGCACACAAGGCGCGTGCAAATTGCTTATGGAAACGGGAGACAGAAGTTCACCTTAGACTTAAGATGCTTGCAATTCAGGCGGCCCGTCGGGCTGGCTGGAAAGCAGAGACTGAAGTTAGCGGACAGGCACCGGATGGCGGACTATGGATGGCGGATGTATTGGCAGAAAAAGGAGAAGAAAAAATTGTCATAGAAGTACAGTGGTCAGGACAAACAAATGAAGAAACATTTCGTAGGCAAAGCAAGTATCATAGTTCCGGAATAATGGCAATATGGTTGCTGCGTCAACCTGACTTTTCTATTTCAGAAGATTTACCAGCGGTATGCATTGGTGGATCGATAAAAGATGGACTAAAAGTCATGATTCCAAAGCATGATGGTATGACCGTAAGTAGTCGAGACAAACAAAAAAACTGGTCGCAAATATTCGATATCGGAGATTTTTTTGATGCGGTATTTAACGGCAGGTTTAAATTTGGAATTCCAAATAATACAAAAGGAATTTTGGATATATTATCAACTTATATTATTTGCTGGAAATGCCGAAAAGATGTACAAGTAATCACAACATTGAGAGGAAATTTAGGTCCATATAAAGTCTTAAAGTCTGGAGAGACAGGACCTCAATACCTTGCAAAGAAATATCCCGATATAAAGGAAAGAATAATAGAAGCCATAAAGGACAGGAGGGATATCGGTCGAGCTGAAATTCTACACGCATTTGAAGAAGTGTATGTCATAAGATGTCAATGTCCCAAATGTGGTATTGAGCTGCAACGTTTCCAGAATCTAAACCAGTATACATGGAAAATTCTCGGGAAAATTGAAATCGATGTCGTAAAATATTGGGAAGAATTTATAAATGAAAACCCGTTTCGTTGGGCTGTGTGGCCAGCGCAAGTTGCCGTATAGGTGTAAAGCCGAAACGGAAAACGTAAGTGGAGTAGGAGTCAAACAGGAAGCCGAAAAGGCTTATCCGAAGCTCAAGTGTGAAACAGGAAGGGTGCTTCTAGGTACGGTTCACGCGCCGACGGCGCAGGCCATGCGGCGGGGGTCGGCGCCGCCGGTCATCACGCCG
>JAJECZ010000481.1 GCA_022821735.1 Alphaproteobacteria bacterium
TGGTGATGTAGCCCATGTTGGAGACGGTCGGCTCCACGGCCGCCGCCATCCCGACGCCGTAGAGCCGCCCCTCGGCGCGGGCGGCCGCGCGGCGGGCCCGGAGGTCTTCCAGCGCGGGCCTGGCGAGGTCGATGACCGCGCCGAAATCGCCGGAATCGTAGAGCGCGCCGGATGCCGTCCGGTAAGGCATCGTCTTCACGAGGTTGCGCCGCAGCACCTCCAGCCGGTCGAGGCCCAGCCCGTCGGCGATGCGGTGCATCAGCCGCTCCAGCGGGAAATAGACCTGCGGGCCGCCGAAACCCCGATTGAGGCCGCTCGGCGTCTTGTTGGTGACGGCGATGCTGTTCTCGACCTCGAGGTTCGGGATGTCGTAGGCCCCGGTCATCGCGCCGTGCATCCGGTAGAGCGTCGCCGGCTCCGGCGCCTTGATGTAGGCGCCGCAGTCCTCGAGCTGCCGGTAGCGGAGCGCCGTCACCCGCCCGTCGGCCGTGACGGCGGCCTCCAGCCGGGTCTCGCGGTTGGTGGCGGAGCCGGCGGCGGTCAGGTGCTCCAGCCGGTCCTCGATCCATTTCACCGGCCGGCCGGCAAGCCGCGCGACCGCGGCCATCAGCACGATATAGGGCGCGAGCCCCTGCTTGATGCCGAAGCTGCCGCCGGAATCGGGCGGGGTGCGCAGGCGCAGCCGGTTGGCCGGCACGCCGAGCGCCGCCGCCATCACCGGATGCAGCGCGAACGGCCCCTGGAAGGGCGCCGTCACCTCATAGGCGCCGGCGTCGGGGTCCCAGGCGGCGATCAGCCCGAAACACTCGATGGGCGTCACCGCGCTGCGCGGATAGCGCACCTCGATGGCGAAGCGGTGGTCTGCGGCGGCGAAGGCGCCTTCCGGGTCGCCGTAGGAGAAGCGCCGGCGGTTCGCGAGATTGGTGCCGGCGGCTTCGTGCAGCAGCGGCGCGCCTTCGGCAATGGCCGCCGAGGGCGAGACGACGGCGGGCAGCGGCTCGTACTCGACCTCCACCAGCTCCAGCGCATCCTCGGCCCGGTAGCGGTCCTCCGCCAGCACGACCGCGACCGGCTCGCCCGCATAGCGCACCTTGTCGGTCGCGACCGGGAAGTGGCGCATGGGCGTGCGCAGCGCCGCGATGAAGGGCCTGAGGCCGGCGGCGATGTCCCGTCCGGTGAACAGGCGCACGCCCTCCGGCGCGGTTATACCGCCGAGTCGCGCATGGGCGTGGGGCGAGCGCAGGACCGCGGCATGGAGCGTGCGCGGCGGCACGGGCAGGTCGTCGATGAACCGCCCCCTGCCGCTGAGCAGCGCCCGGTCCTCCACCCGCTCGCCGCCTGTCACGCTGCGTTCCGTCCCGTCATCGCCGTTCCTGTTTAGGCCCGTGCCGGCAAGCGGTAAAGCGTCCGTCCCGATCCCGCCTACGCAGCGCCCCCGTCCTTCTCCCGCAGCATGCGCTCGGCGAGGCGGCGGGCGTCTTCGCGGGTTTCCACGATCCGGTGTCCGGGCACGCTGTGCAGGCAGTGCAGCGAGTTCAGGGTCTGCGCGGCGGCGCCGTGGAGGCCGGCCACGATGCAGGAGGTTTCCGCCGCTTCCGCGAGGTTGATCAGCTGTTCGATGACCATGGCGGCGCTGTCGTCGATATAGGCGGCGCCGGAGAAGTCGAAGATGACGATCTCGTGGTCGCGGATTTCCGGGCCGATGGCGTCCGCCAGCCTGTGCGACGAGGCGACGGTGAGGCTGCCCCGGAGCGCGACGAGGCCGGCGCGCGCGGCAAAGGCGCTCTCCTCTTCCTCTCCGTCCGTGCCGAGAAGGGTCCGGTCGAGCAGCGGCGTCGAGACCACGCTGTCGAGCTCCAGGCGCTCCAATTGCCGCGCATGGACCATGCCGCCCGCGATGAGCCCGATGGCTACGGCCGTGATGAGGTCGACGAAGACCGTGAGCGCCAGCACCGTCAGCATGACGATCAGGTGCTCGCGCCTGAGCGCGTGGACGCGGGCGAGGAGGCGCCAGTCCACAATGTCCCATCCGACCTTCATCAGCACGCCGGCAAGAGCGGCCAGCGGAACCGGCTCGACATAGCGGCCGAGGCCCAGCAGCAGCGCCAGCAGGAAGACCGCCCGCAATACGCCGGATACCGGCGTCGAGCCTCCGGAGCGGATATTGGTCACAGTTCCCATCGTGGCCCCGGCGCCGGGGAGCGCCCCGAAGAGCCCCGCCACGGCATTGCCGATGCCCTGGCCGACCAGTTCCCGGTCCGGGTTGTGGCGCGAGCCGGTCAGCGAGTCGGCGATGATCGAGGTGAGCAGGCTGTCAACGGAGCCGAGCAGGGCCAGGATCAGTGCGGGCTCCACCGCGCCGAGCAGGAAGTCCGGGGACATGAGCGGCAATTGCAGTTCCGGCAGGCCGGTCGGAACCGGGCCGATGGCCGGCGCTTCGTTCAGCCAGAGCACGCCCAGCAGCGTGCCCGCGACCATCGCCGCGAGGAGCCCGGGCATGAAGCGCGCCAGCCGGCGCGGCCAGAGGAAGGCGACCGCGAGCGAGACGGCGGCGATGGCGAAGGCGCCCGTGTCGATGTTGCGGACCGCATCCGGGAGCGCCGAAACGGCGCCCATCGGGCCGCCGGGGGCGATGGGCGCGCCCAGCGCCGGCAGCAACTGGATCAGCACGATGATGATGCCGATGCCCGACATGAAGCCCGACACCACCACATGGGGCGTGTAGGCGACGAAGCGGCCGATCCGCGAGAGGCCCAGCAGGATCTGGAACAGGCCCGCCATGACGACCACGGTGAGCGCTTCGGCAAGGCTGGTCGTGTGGCTGGTGATGACGACGGCCATGACGACCGTCATCGGCGCGGTGGGCCCGGATATCTGGGACCGGGTGCCGCCGAACACGGAGGCGAAAAAGCCGACGGCAATGGCCCCGTGCAGGCCGGCGGCGGCCCCCATGCCGGACGCGATGCCGAAGCCGAGCGCCACGGGGAGCGCCACCACGGTCGAGGTGATGCCGCCGAACAGGTCGCCCCGGAGGCTGTCGAGGCCGTATTTCACGCGCGAAAGGTTACCTGCTGCCGCGCCGCCTGCAATCCGTTATTCTCGGCGGCGAAGTCCAATGGAGGAGACGGACCCGATGCCCGACAGCAATTCCCAGCTTCGCAAGCTCGCCCACGCCACCGCGGAATCCGCGCCGCTGGTCCCCGGGCGGCGCGATTTCTTCAAATATCGCGACCTCGGCGTCACCGAGGCGAGCCTCGGCAGCATGCGCGCCCAGACCATGACTGCCATTCGCGGCATGACCGAGCCGACCGGCTGGCACTACCACGAGTGCGAGGGCCAGTTCGTCTATGCGCTCAAGGGCTGGGTGGACCTGGAATTCGAGACCGGCGAGACGCTGCGCATCCAGGCCGGCGAGTCGCTCTTCATCCCGGGCGGGCTGAAGCACAACGAAATCGCGACCTCGGACGACCTCGAAATCCTGGAGCTTTCCATTCCGGCGGAGATGGGCACCGTCCCCTGCGACCCGCCGGCCTGACCCGCAGCGCCGCGAGCCCGCCTACGCGCGCAGGCGGGAAAGGCTGTCTTCCGGCATCCGGCCCCTGTTCATCTCTGCGAGCAGGGGCCGGACCAGCTCCGCAAAGCCGGTCGCGGCGGCGGCGTGCGGAAAGCCGGACAGGCAGAAGGAGTGGCACCCCGCGTCGATGAAGGCCTGAAGCTGGTCGGCGCACTGCCGGGGATTTCCGACGACGGCGATGCCGGCGCCGGCCCGGACCCTGGTGATGCCGGTCCAGAGATTCGGTCCGATCATCTCGCCATGCTCGCGCGCCAGTTCCTGCACGCGCCGGTTCGCCGCCGAGTTGAACGTGTTGTCGATGATTTCCTGGCGGTTCGCATCGGTGCCGTGCGCAACCAGCCTGCGGGCCGCCGCCCAGGCCTCGTCTTCCGACTCGCGGCACATGATCTGCAGGCGCATGCCGAAGCCGATCTCGTCCCCGCGCCCGAACTCCGCGGCGCGCCGGCGGATATGGACGATGTTTTCGGCGATCCGCTCCGGCGTGTCGCCCCAGAACAGGTGGACGTCCGAGTGCCGGGCGGAAATATCGGCGGCCTGCGGTGACCCGCCGCCGAGATAGAAGCGGGGATGGGGTTTCTGGTAAATCTCCGGGATGATCGAGCATTTCCTGAGGGTGTAGAACCTGCCGTCGAAGTCGATGGGGTCCGACGCCGCCCAGAGCCGCTTCATGATGGCGACTTCTTCCCCCATCAGGGCGTAGCGTTCCTCCTTGCCGTAGCGGATGCCGTCGGCTTCGAAGTCCGCTTCCGCCTGACCCGCGATCAGGTTTATCGCGAGGCGCCCGCCGGTCATCCTGTCGAAGGTCGCCAGCATCTTGGCCTGGAGGACCGGATTGACATAGCCGGGCTTGGCCGCGATCAGCGGTTTGATCGACTTCGTCTTGCCGGCGAGGAAGGCGGCGATGACATAGGCTTCCCAGCAGATGTTGACGACCGGGATCAGGATGTACTCGAACCCGGCATCTTCCGCGGCCAGAATGATCCGCTCCATCATTTCCGGCGACGGAGCGATCTGGGACTCCGGGTCGTTGAAAGCCGTGGTGTCGCCGTTCGTCGGCAGATACCAACCGAATTCAAGCTGCCGCATATGCCTGCCTCCCCACCACAAGCAATCTAGCATGGATTTCCCGGCTGCGGCCCCACGATCCGCCGGCCTGAGCTACCGCGCGGGGATGGGGCGTTCCCGGCGGAGCGCCTTGCCGGGCCGCGCGCCGGTCGGGCTCCCGTCCTTCCAGACTGTCTCGCCCGCCACCAACACCGCGCTTATGCCGTCGGCGGGCGCCATCGGGTTCTCGAAGCTCGCCCGGTCGATCACGGTCTCGGGGTCGAACAGGCAGAGATCCGCGACCGCGCCCGCCTCGACCACGCCGCGCCCGTCGAGCCCGAACCGGTCCGCCGGCAGGCCGGTCATCCGGCGCACGGCCTCCTCGAGCGGCATCAGGCCGAGTTCGCGGCTGTAATGCCCCAGCACGCGCGGGAAAGTGCCCCAGAGGCGCGGATGCGGGCGCGGGTCGTGCGGGATGCCGTCGGAGCCGATCATGGCGCGCGGGAAGCGCAGCACGCGCTGCACATCGTCCTCTGACATGGCGAAATAGATCGCCCCGGCCGGCAACAGCCGCACGGCCATCTCCTCGTCGGAAACGCCGTGCTCGGCGGCGATGTCGGAGAGATCCCGGCCGGCGGCTTCCGGGTGGGGTTCCGACCAAGTTATCAGGACCCGCTTCGAATCGGCGAGGCGGTCGGGCAGCAGCACGGTGGAACTCATGGCGTAGGGATAGACGTCGAGCGACACCTGCTGCTCCGCCGCGGCGGCCTCGACCATCGGCAGGGAGCGGGCGGTCTTGCCGTGATGGGCGGCGCCCGAGGCCTTGTGGTGCGAGAGCACGACGGCGACGCCGGCGCGCCGGCCGATTTCCAGTGACTCCTCCACCGACTCTTCCAGAAAGGCGCCTTCGTCGCGCATGTGGGTGGCGTAGAGGCCGCCATAGGGCGCCGCCGCCTCCGTGAGCGCGACCACCTCGTCCGTCGTCGCGGCCCTCGAAGGCGGGTAGAAGAGCCCGGTCGAGAAGCCGACGGCGCCCGCCTGCATCGCCTGTTCGACACCCGCGCGCATGGCCGCGATCTCGGCGTCGTTCGCGGGACGGCCCAGGTCCTCCACATGCTGCACGCGCAGCGTCTGGTGGCCGACCAGGAAGAGGCCGTTGACTACCGGCCGGCGGGCGTCCAGCGCCTCCAGATAGGAAGAGAATGTGGGAAAGCGGTAGTCGCTCTCGCCGCCGAGCAGGTCCATCGGCGGGGGCGGACGGCCTTCCGGGCTGAAGGGCGCCAGCGAAATGCCGCAATTGCCGGCGACCACGGTCGTCACGCCCTGGCTCGCCTTGGCGGCCATGTCGCCGTCGAGCAGCGCGCGGTCGTCATGGGTGTGGACGTCGATGAAACCCGGCGCGACGACGAGGCCACGCGCGTCGATCTCCCGTTCGCCCTTCGCGTCCTGCAGCGCGCCGACCTCCGCGATGCGCCCGCTGTCCACGGCGACATCGGCCCTGCGCGCCGGCGCGCCGGTGCCGTCTATGACGGTTCCGCCCCGGATAACCAGGTCGTGGCGCATGTCCGTTCCTCCTCCCGCCGCTTGCTGGCGCCCTCTCTACCATGCGGGTAAGGTCGCCGGAAAATCCTTGGGGGCGTTCCACACAATGGGCACACGCGCGGTCGGCGAGATCGCCATTCACCGGGTCGAGGAAAACGCCGGTCCTTCCTTCCTGCCGGGCCAGCTCTATCCGGACTGGACGCCGGACCATCTGGAGAAGCACCGGGACTGGATGGTGCCGCGCGCCTTCCACGAGCGCAGCGGCAGGCTGATGATGAGCCTGCACAGCTGGCTCCTGCGCACGCCGCGCCACACGATCCTGGTCGATACATGCGTCGGCAACCACAAGACCCGCTCGCGCAAGATGTGGGACAATCTAGACACGCCTTGGCTCGACCGGCTGAAGGCGGCCGGGGTGGCCCCGGAGGAGGTGGACTTCGTCCTCTGCACCCATCTGCACACTGATCATGTGGGCTGGAACACGAGGCTCGAGGACGGGCGCTGGGTCCCGACCTTCCCGAACGCCAGATACCTGATCGGCAAGATCGACTACCAGTACCGGACGCAGCGGCTGGAGCTCTATCCCGGCGAGGAGCCGATGGACGGCGCCTTCGCCGACAGCGTGCTGCCGGTGGTGGAGGCGGGGCAGGCGGTGATGGTGGAGGACGGCTACCGGATCGACGAGTCCATGCTGATCGAGGCCGCGCCCGGCCACACGCCCGGCCATGTCACCATGGCGCTCGAATCCGGCGGCGAGGAGGCTCTGTTCGTCGGAGACATCATGCACCACCCGATCCAGATCTACGAGCCGCACTGGAACTCGTCCTTCTGCGAGTGGCCGGAGCATGCGGCGGTCACACGGCGCCGGGTGCTGGAGCGGGTGGCGGACACGCCGGCGCTGCTGATGCCGGCGCATTTCCCGTCCCCGTCCTGCGGCCATGTGCTGAGCGAGGGCGACGGCTTCAGCTTCCGCTTCGCTGACTGAGCTCCGGCGCGGCCGCTTCCTCTCCCATGCCCGAAACGCCGAATGCCGGCCGCTATCCCTGGATAGTCTGCTTCACGTCGCTGCTGCTGGTCTTCTTCGGCCAGGGGGCGATGTTCGTGCTGAATGTCGAGCTGAAGCCGATCGCCGAGGACATGGGCTGGCCGCGCGAGCTGCCCTCCCTCGGCTACACCGCCGCCTTTTTCGGCGCCGGGATCGGGGCGCTCTATTTCGGCCCGCTCTCCGAACGGCTCGGCATGGGCAATGTCGCGCTGATCGGCGCGCTCTCGATCGGCTCCGGCACCTTCCTGGCGGGCTATGTCGAGACGCCCGGACAGCTGATGCTGGTTTTCGGCGTGCTGATCGGCCTTCTCGGCAATGCCTGCATGTTCGCGCCGCTGATGGCGCACGTCATGCGCTGGTTCGACCGCAACCGGGGCCTGGCGCTCGGCATCGCCACGGCCGGGCAGAGCGTCGGCGGCGCGATCTGGCCCTATGTCATCACCTGGCTCGACGGGACGGTCGGCTGGCGCGACACCTTCCACATTTACGGCCTTTTGTGCTTCACGATCATGGTGCCGCTGACCATGCTGCTGCGCCGCCCGGCGCCCTCGGCGGCGTCGGCCGGTCCGCGCAAGGCCACGCCCGACGGCCGCGCCTTCGGACTGCCGGGCGGGGTCGCGACGGCGGTGCTGTGCGCGGCGATCGTCGGCTGCTGCATCCCGATGTCGATCCCGCTGGTCCACCTCAAGGCCTACGGCACCGACCTCGGCCTCGCCCCGCAGGCGGCTGCCGCCGCGCTCTCGATGGCGCTGTTCGCCAGCCTTACCTCGCGCATTCTCGGCGGTGTGCTGGCGGACCGCATCGGCGGGTTGAAGACGCTGCTGATCGGCTCGACGATCCAGTGCGCGATGCTGGCCGTCATCTCGCAGGCCCGCGAGATGTGGACGCTCTACGCCGCCTGCATCGCCTTCGGCCTGGGCTATGGCGGCATCATCGGCATGTACGCCTATCTCGTGCGCGAGTATTTCCCGCCGGCGGGCGCGACCCGGCGGATCGCCTGGATTTTCCTGTTCGGCACCATCGGCATGGCCGCGGGCGGGTGGCTCGGCGGGCGGCTGTTCGACGCCACCGGCAGCTACGAGGCCGCCTTCCTCGCCGGCTCGGCGATCAATGCCGTGCAACTCGCCATCGTCCTCACCCTCCTCATCCGCGCGCGCCCCGCCGCGAGTCTGGCCGCGGCCTGAAGGCGCCGCCGGGGGCTGGCCCCCGGAGCGGAAAGGGGACTACCATGACCGCCGGGGTCCGGGCGGCAATGGAGGAACCGGCGCCGGCCGACTCCCTGCGCGGTAAAAATGTGGAGGAAACGGAATGGCGAGCGTCACCATCAACGGTGAAGCCCGGACCCTGGACGGTCCGGACGACACCGTCCTGTTGTGGGCCCTGCGCGACATGGCGGGCCTGACGGGAACCAAATACGGATGC
>JAJECZ010000395.1 GCA_022821735.1 Alphaproteobacteria bacterium
TTCCGCCGGCAGGCCGTCGCGCCCGGCCCGGCCCGTCTCCTGGTAGTAGGCTTCGAGGCTCTTCGGCAGGTCGAGATGGGCGACGAAGCGCACGTCCGGCTTGTCGATGCCCATGCCGAAGGCGACCGTCGCCACCATCACGGCACCGTCCGAGGCGACGAAGCGCGCCTGCGCGGCGGCCCGTTCCTCCGCCTCCATGCCGGCATGGTAGGCGAGCGCCGGAATGCCGGCCCGGTTCAGCGTGTTCGCTACATCGTCGACCCGCTTGCGCGTCATGCAATAGACGATGCCGGCCTCGCCCCGCCGCCCGGCGAGGAAGGCCAGCAGCTGGCGCACGCGCTCCCGGCGCGGCCTCACCGTGTAGCGGATGTTCGGGCGGTCGAAGCCGGAGACGAAGCGCTCCGCCCCCTCCAGCCGGAGCTCGCGCAATATGTCGGCGCGGGTGGCCTCGTCGGCGGTGGCGGTCAGCGCGATCCGGGGCACGGCCGGGAACCGCTCGGCCAGCACCGCAAGCTGGCGGTAGTCCGGGCGGAAATCGTGGCCCCACTGGCTGACGCAGTGCGCCTCGTCGATGGCGAACAGCGCGAGCGGCGCCCGCTCCAGCAGCTCCAGGAAGCCCGGCGCGGCGAAGCGCTCCGGCGAGACATAGACGAGGTCGAGCCGGCCCTCGCGCACCGCCCGCTCGACCTGCGCCCGCTCCCGCCCGTCGAGCGCCGAGTTGAGCGCCGCCGCCTTCACCCCGTTCTGGACCAGCGCGGCCACCTGGTCCTGCATCAGCGCGATCAGCGGCGAGACGACGACCGCCACGCCCGGCCGGACCAGCGCCGGCACCTGGTAGCAGAGCGATTTGCCCGCGCCCGTCGGCATCAGCACCAGCGCGTCCCGGCCCGCCACCACCGCGTCGATGGCCGCGCGCTGATGGCCGCGGAATGCCTCGTAGCCGAAGACCCGCCGCAGCACCTCCAGCGGGTCCGGCGGCGGTTGCCGGCTTTCGGGCGGCGTCACGGCAAGGCGCCCGGTGCAGGACTCATATCCGGAGGCGTCTTGTTGCCCCCCTCCCGCCCGGCGGCAGCGGAAGCGGCGGGCGAAGCCCGGCAAACGCCCGTCGCGCCGAGAGACCCTCTCCCAACCTCTCCCGCCCAGCGGGAGAGGGGTTTTCGTGGGAGCGCGGCCGCCCATCCACCGCCTTCTTCCCCGCCCACCGCCTGTCTTCCCCTCCCCCGCTCGCGGGGGAGGACGGGTGGAGGGCCGCGTTCGGCGCGGCGGCGCCGACGCCGCCAGTCGTAAGGTTCGCCGCGTTCGGCGCGGCGGCGGGCGGAGCCCGGCGGAGATCCGTCGCGCCGGGAGACCCTCTCGCGACCTCCCCCGCCTGGCGGGAGAGGGGTTTTTACGTCCCCGGGAGCCGTCAGCCTTTCAGCACCCGCTCGAACAGCGCGGCCGTGCGCCCGTTGGCGAGCGCGGCGTTCTCCTCGTCATAGGGCTTGCCGCCGATGCGCGCGAAGGCGTGGTCCATGCCCGGATAGGAGTGCACCTGGGCATGGGCGTGGCCGGCGAGCCCGTCGCGGACCGCCGCCTGCGCCTCCTTCGGCACGAAGCCGTCCTCTTCCGCGATGTGCAGCATGAGCGGGGCGGAGATGTTCGCCGCCTCGTCCAGCATCTCCTCGATGCCGACGCCGTAATAGCCGACATTGGCTTCGAGGTCCGCCCGGCAGGCCAGCATGTAGGCGAGCTTGCCGCCGAGGCAGAAGCCGACCGTGCCGACTTTGCCGGTGCAGCCCGCCATGGCGCGCATGTGGGCTGCGGTCGCCTTCAGGTCGTCGATGCCCTTGTCCACGTCGAAGCCCCCGTAGAGCTCGAACGCCTTGGCCCACTCCTCGTCCGTCTGGTCCGTAATGTCCACGCCCGGCTCCTGGCGCCAGAACAGGTCCGGCGCGACCGCGACATAGCCCTGGCCCGCCCAGTATTCGGCGATGTCACGCATGGCGTGGTTGACGCCGAAGACTTCCTGGATGCAGAGCACGCCCGGCCCCGAGCCGGAGGCCGGCATGGCGCAATAGGCGGTGAACTCTCCCGAGCCGTCATTCGCCCGGATGGTGATGGTCTCGGCCATGCGGCCCTCCCTCTCGAAATGCCGGCGCAGCGTTCCCCGTTTTCGTCTAAACGAACTCCGTCACCCGGCCGGCGCGGGCTGCGGGGCCGTTCGCTCGATCAGCGCCTTCAACGCCGCCATGGACTCCTCATGGCGACGCGTCAACGCCTCCATGGACTCCTCATGGCGATGCGCGGTGTCGTCCGCCTGCCGCGCCAGCGCCTCCATGGCCTCCCGGTGGCGATGCGCGGAGTCGGCCTCCTCCCGCGCCAGCGCTTTCATGGCCTCCTCATGGCGGTGCGTGGAGGCGGCCTCCTCCCGCGCCAACGCTTTCATGGCCTCCTCATGGCGGCGCTCGTCCGCCTCGAACCGCTTGCGCGCATCCTCCTGCGCCGCGTCCCGGTCCGCCTTGCGCGCCGCCGACGAGCGGTCCATCGCGCGGATGCCGACCCAGATCACCGCGATCTGCCCGCCGCCGATAAACAGGCCGACCGCAACCAGAGACATGGTCGCCAGCGCCGTCGCCGCGTTCGGATGTGCGATAACCCAGTCCAGCATGCGTTCATGGTGCCGCGCCCCCCTCGCCCGGTCAAGCCGCATTTCCGAAGGGCGGAGAGGTCGTCGGGACGTGTCGTGGAGTGTCCGGCGGCCCCCCTGCGCCGTTGCCCCGGACGGCCCGCCGGGCGCGAAAACCGGTCGTGCTACACTCCGCGCGCCCTTCGGCGAGTAAGCAAGGCGCTCAGGTTCGCCTAAATACCGAACAGTCCTAATAGTTCCTTGCGGCTCAGCCTTATCGAAAGGTCCATAGATACATCGTCGATAAGCTCATCGAACAATTGTTGCTTTTCTTCGAGTATCCGGTCGATGCGCGCTTCGATGGTATCTGCGCAAATATATTTTATGACATTCAATTTAGCCGTTTGTCCGATTCGATGCGCCCTGTCCTCCGCCTGCCGCTCCACTGCGGGATTCCACCAGCGGTCCAGATGGAAGACATACGACGCCTCTTGCAGATTCAGCCCCACGCCGCCGGCGCGCAGCGATATAACCATCGCCTTGTGCCTGTCCGAAGTTCGGAACCGCTCGACGATAGAGAAGCGTTCCTCCACCGGAATCTCGCCGGTCAAGGCCAGCGGGTCGAATTCCTGCAAATGTCTGACCGCTGCTCCAACGCCCGATATGTCGTTGGCGTATTGCGAGAAAACGAGGGCCTTGTTCCCGCGCGCCGATATTTCCTGCAATTTGTCCTTTATATCGCCCATCTTGCTGGACGAGCCTGTCTTCGGGTCGAAATTGCATATCTGTTTCAGGCGGGTAATGAGCTCCAGAATATGCTGGACCGTCACATTTGCGCCAAGGGACCTGAGATAGACGATTCCCTCCTGCTCGGCGGCATCGTAGCTCCGTCTCTGGTCGGGGCGCAGGCCCACCGTCAGCTTCGTCTCCAGCTTGGGCGGAAGATCCGCCAGAACATCGCCTTTCCTGCGCCGCAGCTGCAATTCCCGGTGGCGTTTCAACAGGGCGGGGCCGGGATGGTAGCGCGCGGCCGGCGCGTCTTTGCGATAGTCCACGAACTCCATGATGGACGCCAACTCGTCTTCGTGGTTCTCGACAGGCGTGCCGGTAAGCGCCCAGGACCGGGTTCTGGACAGGCTCTTTACCGCCTGGCTCGTATCGTTTCGGTTCTTGATCCGCTGCGCCTCGTCGGCGACGACCGCGCTCCAGACTTCCCCCGGCGGCCGCAGCGCCCGGATGCGGCCGGCGTCCGAACGCAGCGTCTCGTAGCCGACCAGCGTCACATCCTTGCGCGCCCGCCACTGCCATGTCCGGTCGTCCGCCGAGCCGCGCACGACGATGGCGGAAAGTTCAGGCGCCCATTTGGCGAGCTCCCGCCGCCACTGGTCGAGCACGCTCGCCGGCGCGACCACCAGGGCCGGGCCGGCCTTGTCCCGCGCCGCCAGAATGCGAAGCGCGGCGACGGCCTGCACCGTCTTGCCAAGCCCCATATCGTCCGCCAGCAACAGCCGGTCCATCTCCAGAAGCGCCCGCACGCCGTCCTGCTGAAACGGCATCAACTCGCCGGCCCATTCCAGCGGCGCGTCGGCATCGACCGCGGGAGGTCTCAGCACCGCCCACAACCGCCCGGCAAGGTCTTCGGGAAGACCTGTGGCCGGCCCATCCCCAACAGGCGTTTCCAGAGAAAACGTAACGCTGAGGCCCGAAATCTCCGCCGCCTGCCGCACCCGCGCATCGGCGAACGCCGTTTCCAGCCCGGCGGCTGCGCGCTCCAGCGGCTCGAATGGATCGCGCCGACTCATAATTTCGGCGACAGCGCGCCCGGCTGCGGAGGCGGGCGCGGGCGGTTCCCCCAGCCACGACACCCGTTCGCGCGGCTCTCCGGCCCGACCGTCTGACGGGCGGACAACACAAAAGTGGGTGCCGGCTATCGGAGCGTCCGACAAGTCGCTGGAAGGCACTTCATCCGCTGAGGCGAACATCAGGACGGGCGACTTTTCGGATGCCCCCAACAACGAAGCTGTAAGCCGCGACGCCGCATCCCGCCCACCGTCCGCATGGCCGAAACAAAATCCTAACGGTTGCCCTGAGGCCGAGGTTTCCAGCAGTCCCAAGCGGAAACCGGTCGCCTCGTTCTCCGCGACCAGCCGCAGCCATGCAGCGGCAATCACTCCTAAATCCTATCCGCTCAGCGACCTCTCATTCCGCATCATCCCCGGTCGGTTTTTCCATATCGCGGTCTTCTCTATATTCCGGCTTGTGCTCTTCCGCCTCGATTTCCGGATGATGGTCGGGCCGTAATCTGCGCAAATCCCACTCGTTGATCGCCGCCCGAACCCTGTAACGCATCCGACCGGTTTGCCCCGCGCCACCCACCAACGCAGAGGCCGGCGGCGGGCGCACTCCGTAAGCTCTCGCATATATGTCACGCAGTCGTTCCATTATCTCATCAACGGCGGCCCCCTCGGGCGACTTCAACGATTCGCACTTTTCCAGCAGCAGATCCATGCCCGCCTTGGTCGCGTCTCGGATATCGCGCCATCTGTCGCGATCATCCAGCCACGGGCCAATGTTATCACAATCCCGTCTGTTGCCTCCTGGGCCAACGACCTCTGTCACAAAACCACTTGTCACCGCTCCTACCGCGATTACACCAGGGCATCTCCCCCAACCGGAGTCACCTATCCATCTCGCAACTTCAGCGTAAGACCTCGCTCGCCCCAACTTTGTATAATATCCAACCAGCTCGATTTCATCCAAAAACACAACCCAACCTCTGTATCCGGCAGCCTTTATGAGCTCCGCAATGAACCGAAGCCGCTGCGATGGCAATTCAGTCAATCTTGGAGCCTTAAATCTGTATTCTTGCCACTTCCCAATTGACTTCAGTCCATCATTAATCTTCTTAGCTTCGATCTTGTATCCACCCCAAAATGCTTCAATATCGCCCTTTAGCGCCTCATCGCCTGATCGCTCATGCACTGCTCGACTCGCCTGAAAAATCATGTTCATTTGGTGATTATATATAGCCATCCCAATCGCACTGCAGAATTGATCGTAAGCCTCGTAACTTGGGTTTAGCTGCGACGCCAACTCCTCAATCAAGCGACCCTTGCGATCTGGTAATTTTCCACACTCTACGGCTGCCGTCACTACTTTTCCAAGATCGTAGAGTGGCATCTCCTTGCTAACAGCTACCCTACTGGTTACAAAATTTCTCGATAGCGCGATCAGTTCCAACTCAGCAAGACGATGCGACTTCCCGGCTCCGAATTCTCCCGAGATCAACCTACCTTCTGGTGCTTGTCCGGCAGCGCTATCGTCCAGCATCTCGATAAACCAGTCTGCATCCGACCGGTTGCTATCCAATTCCTGCACCGCGTAGCGATTCGGTACACCATTTCTCAACGCTTCGATAGCCCGTCTGGATGCTAACGGGGTATTCCTATCTGACCCAGCGAACATTGCTGCTTCCCTCCGACTCAAGATATCCTTATGAGGGCCGATAAAGGATTGACAACATTCCTATCACGAACATCGTCCATAATCCTTGTTTGCAGCGCCTCGTAGATGCCCAATCCTCGTCCACTGGGATCGCTATCCAGAAACTCATTACTCGAAGCCACCACCAAAAGCACTCCTGGCAGACCGTCCTCGTTATCGATAAATTCTCTTAGCACCTCGTAATGCTCCATAATCATGGGCTTGGTGTAGTATCTGACATTTGGCGGCCTCGGCTTGGGCGGTGGTACGGTCACATGGGAGTTATCTATCAACACGACCGTGCCTGCATGGCCAGCCTGTCGTACCCAATGGCAAGTGGACTCAATGAAATACCGCGCTGTCGTCTTGTCGATTCGGGTATGAATCCCAAATACCTTGAGACCGCCCACTTTACCTTCTCGACCTGTCAGCCAGTCGAGAATCGGCTCTCCCGGGTAGCGATCAGCAGTTGAATTTTCCGAACATTCAAACGTGCAAAGATGAAACATAGCGGATCGAAACGGTTTAACTAAAACTGAATTTCTGTGCACACGATTTGCAAGAATCGGCCGGAATTCCGAAATCACATCCTTCGGTGTCAGTCCGTTCGCTTCGGCGACAGCTTCAATTAGGCTCCCTGGTTCATGAGCATAGATGCCCTGAACCTTATAGTGGTGATCTCTCAGAAGGTCCAAAACAATACGGCGGGCCAGCAATTGCCAATCTATTTGCCGCGCCATATCGAAAAATATATCCTGTAGCATATGAGCGCGGGAAGAGACGGCATCGAGATCGACATAGATATATTCGAGCGCTTCGCAGCGAGACTTCAATGTCTCGCTCAGCTTACATCTCTTGTCATTATCCCCGATTGCAAATTTAATAGCAGAGCCTCCATCCCGCACGAATGTAGATAAGTATTCATCGTCAATAACCTTAAGCCATTCGTTTAGATCAATTGTGTCCGTCATTGCACTATCTCCCTAAATTCGACCCCGTAGAAGTTGATGCTAACACCGTCGGGATTAACAAAATAGAGAAGATCGCGCGGATTATATTTACCGCCTGATGATGAAAAGGAGACTTCCAGCCCCTTCCTTGTTATGCGCGGCCCTTGAGAGTCCAGCATGTACAGGTCTCTGCCAAAATCCATCCGGTCGTAGTTGCGGCCGATACCCGGCAGAGCAGTTATCAGCCGGTAGATACGGGCCAGCGGCACGACGCTGCCACCCTGCTTCGATATCGATGTGGACGGGCCGGTTATGTCGGCGTAAACGGCATAAAGCGCTTCCAGGAATTGCGCTGGCGTAAAGCCGCTGGACTTGCCTTTGTTACGAAGCAGAAGCTCCGCGAGCCATGAAGGTCGGATCGTGGACCGGCTCTTCCGGTCGAGCATGACGGAGCGCCTGTCGGGGAGGATTCTCAGGATAGACGGAGGAGATATCAGTTGGCCGTCGCGTTCATAGAGGCTCAGGCCCTTCTCTGCCGACACTGCCTGCAATTCCGCCGCATATCCGTCTTTCAGATAGTCGGCTTCTTCGCTTTCGGAGAAAGGCCAACTGGCGGCGGCGCGCTCGACCTCTTGCCGCGCCTCCTCCATCGCCTCGCCGAGTCTGTCCGGCCCGCGCCGGATGGCCGCGACATTGCCGGCCTGCGCAGCCTTTTTCAGCGCGTTCGCAGTGGATGCCAATCGCGCCGCGGCTTTCTGCGCTGCCTCGGCAGCCCGTTCCACGTCATCGAACGCCTGCTCGAATCCGGCCATCGTGAAAACCTTCTGAAGATTCCCCTCTCTTGGGTAGCATGACTTTCCGCCCGTCGAGCGTCAAGAACAGACCCCTACACCGTCGCCGTAGAGCCGAATCGACATGAGTTTTGCATAGGGACGGCCAATCAAACAAGACCTGTCCGCCCGGCGGCCATCGGGTCTTCTGCCCTACCCCGTCGAGCCGAAGCCGCCCTCTCCCCGCTCCGTCCCGTCCGGTTCGCCCCATCGCCCGCCGTTAACTGCGGCCGGCGGCCTTCGGGGCGCGCTTGCGGTGCCTTGCAGGGCGGCGGCCGCGCCCGACGCCGTGGCGTACCAGGAAGCGCTGCAGCGAGCCCGTGCCGAGGACCAGGCCCCGGGCGGCGAGCGCCCCTTGCAGCGCGCGGATGGAGAGGTCCGGCCGCCTCTCCAGAACGGCGAAAATCCGCTCCCGCTCCGGCTCGATCCGCGACGGGCGGCCGGGCCTCGGGGCCTCGCGCAGGTGGCCGTGCTGCCGGTAGCGCCTGATCCACCGCGCGACGCTCGTGTCGCTCACCTCGAAATGCTGGGCGGCGGCATTGCGGCTCATTCCCTTCTCCAGCACCGCGGCGACCACCCGGCGCCTGAGCTCCTCGCCGGCGGGCTTGCCCCGCCTGCGCCCCGTCAATTCATTCGCCATCCGCTCCCCCCGACCGCCCCCGGCCCTTGTGCCTTCTCCAATGGAACGCCCTCATGTCTTTTCTAATGGAACATTGCATGTCCGCGCGCGCAGCTTCCCCGTCCGCCGCCTCCGGCGCTTTCAGCCCTCCAAATCCCGTCGCATGGCCGCAATGCGGCCCGGTTCACCAGGTCATTGTTCCTGCTTCATGCCTGTTTCAGCAGGGAATTAGAGTATATTTTCCCGAATTGCAACCCCCGGGGAGAGAGTTATTCACAGGAACGGCGTCCCCCCGTCCCTCTTCCCGCCGTGCCCCCCATTCCTCATCCTGAGTAGCCCCGGAGGGGCGTATCGAAGGACCACCCCGAACCGTCCGCAGCCGTCCTTCGATACGCGCCGCCCTTCGCAGGGCGAAGGCCGGCGCTACTCAGGATGAGGGTTGGTATAGGCCCCTCTCCCCGCTTGCGGGGAGAGGAAGGGTGAGGGGGCTTCCGCGCCAGCGGAAGCGGCGGACGAAGCCCCGCAACCGTCCGCGCGCGCCTGAGCCCCCTACCCCGTCCCCGTCGAGCCGAAGCCGCCTTCGCCGCGCTCCGTCTCGTCCAGTTCGGCGCATTCGCGCCAGGCGACGCGGGGGGCGGGTTTGAGGACGAGCTGGGCGATCTTCATGCCGCGTTCGATGCGTACGGGCTCAGGCCCGGCGTTCAGCACGATGACCTGCAGCTCGCCGCGATAGTCGGAATCGATGGTGCCGGGGCTGTTCGGCAGGGTCAGCCCGTGGCGGAGCGCGAGGCCGGAGCGGGGCCTTACCTGCGCCTCCCAGCCCTCCGGCACGGCGAGGCGGAGCCCCGTCGGCACCAGGGCGCGGGCGCCGGGGGCAAGCTCCACCGGCTCCTCCACTGCCGCCGCGATGTCGAGGCCGGCGCTGCCGGCTGTCGCGTATTCCGGCAGGCCCGGCGCATGGGGCAGACGCTGGATGCGGACCTCGACCCTCTCCGTCATGCGCCGGCGGCGAAACGGTCCGCGATGCGCCGCGCGAGGCGGTCGGCCACCTCGGCCTTGGCGGCGGGCGGCCAGTGTTCCACCCGGTCCTGCTCGTCGATGAGGTGGATCGTGTTCCGCTCGCCGCCGAAAGTGCCCGTGCCGGGCGACACGTCGTTGGCGAGGATCCAGTCGCAGCCCTTGCGCCGGCGCTTCTCGCGGGCGTGGGCGACCACGTTCTCGGTCTCGGCGGCGAAGCCCACCACCAGCGGCGGGCGGCGGTTCTCCAGGCTGGCGAGCCGGTGGAGGATGTCGGGGTTCTCGGCGAGTTCGAGCGCGGGCAGGCCGCCATTCTCCTTCTTCAGCTTTTCCCCCGCCGCCTCGCGCACCCGCCAGTCCGCGACCGCCGCCGCGCAGACCGCGATGTCCGCCGGCAGCGCCGCCATGCAGGCGTCCAGCATCTCGCGCGCCGTCTCGATGCACTCGATGCGCACATGCGCGGGGTCGGGCTCATGCGTCGGGCCGGTGACGAGCACCACTTCCGCGCCGTGGCGGGCGAGCGCGCCGGCAATCGCGTGGCCCTGCTTGCCGGAGGAGCGGTTGGCGATGTAGCGCACCGGGTCGATCGGCTCCCAGGTGGGGCCGCTGGTGACGACCGCACGCCGGCCCGCGAGCGCCCCCGAGGCCCGGCCGGCGAGCGCGGTCTCTATGGCGGCGACGATCTCCTCGGGCTCCGCCATGCGCCCGGCGCCGGTCTCGCCGCAGGCAAGGTCGCCCGCCCCCGGCCCGACGCGCAGCACGCCGCGCCGCTCCAGCAGCGCCATGTTCGCCTGCGTCGCGGCGTGGCCCCACATCTCGACATTCATGGCCGGCGCGACCAGCACCGGCTTGTCGGTGGCGAGCAGGGCGGTGGAGGCGAGGTCGTCGGCAAGGCCGGCCGCCATCTTCGCCATCAGGTCGGCCGTGGCCGGCGCGACCACCACGAGATCCGCTTCGCGCGAGAGGCGGATATGGCCCATCTCGCTCTCGTCGGTCAGCGAGAACAGCTCCTGATACACCTTGTCCTCGGTCAGCGCGGCGAGCGAGAGGGGTGTCACGAACTCGGCACCGCCGGCCGTCAGCACCGCGCGCACCGCCGCGCCCCGCTCGCGCAGCCGGCGCACGAGGATCAGGCTCTTGTAGGCGGCGACCCCGCCCGCGACGATCAGCAGAATGCGTTTGCCGTCCATCATGGAACCCGTATTTAGTCCGGTTATGGCCGGGGGGGAAGCGTTCGCGGCGCCGACGCCGCCATATCCCGGTTCGCCGCGTTCCGCGCGGCGGCTCAGTCGAACAGGATCGCCGCCAGCAGGATCAGCAGCGCGAGGCCGCCGAGAAGGCCCTGGATCTGGACCGGGATGCCGCGCCGCCGGCTCGTCTCGCCCTCCGCGATGCGCTCCAGCGCCCGGTCGATGCGGTCCATGGTGACGAAGAAGCGGTCGAAGCGCCCGCGCAGCTCCGCCGCCGCGCGCTGCGCGCGGTGCACGGGGTGGATCCGGTCGAGCATCCATTCCTCGATCAGCGGGCGCGCCATCTCCCAGATGTTG
>JAJECZ010000312.1 GCA_022821735.1 Alphaproteobacteria bacterium
GGCGTGGGGGCCGTGTTGAACAGGAACTCCGGCATGACGCCCAGCAGGTTGGTGTGCGTGGCGCCGCAGGCGATGACCTCGTCCAGCCAGCGGTTGGGGCTGAAGCGGCGTACGATATGCGTGCGTGCGCCCGCCGTCAGCGCCGCCAGCGTCTGCGCGCAGAGCGCGTTGATGTGGAAGAGCGGCATGGAGACGTAGTAGCAGTCGTCGCCCGTCAGGCCCGTCGCCCGGGCCGTCGCGGCGGACATCAGGAACAGGTGCCCGTGCGGCAGCAGCACGCCCTTCGAGGGCCCCGTGGTGCCGGATGTATAGAGGATGGCCCCGATATCTCCGGGCCGGGCGCTTGTTTCCGGCGCGGGGCCGCCGTCGCCTGCGGCCAGGAACGCCTCGAAGCTGGAAACCTCGCTGTCGGCGAACAGGCCCGGCAAGGCCGCCGGCGCTTCGTCCCCGGCCACGGCCAGCCGCCCCGGCGCCGGCCCCTCGACGCCGTCGAACGCCTGCACGAGGCCCACCTCGGCCACGACCATCGCCGGCGCGGCGTTATCGACCTGGTGCGCCAGGAACGCGCCCCTGAGCTCGATGTTGATCGGCACGATGAGGGCGCCGGCCTTCATGGCGCCGAAAAAGGCGATGAGGATTTCCGGCCCGTTGCCGAGCAGCGCCATCACCCGCTCGCCGGGGCCGACCCCGCAGGCGGCGAGCGCGGCGGCGAACCGGTCCGACTCCCGGTCCAGGCCGGCGAAGGTCAGCGCCGCCCCGCCCTCGAAGGTCGCGAATACCCGTCGCCCATGCTCGCGCGCACGAGCGCGGACCAGATGCGTCATCGTCCAGTCCGGCCGGACGCGCCCGTCGCCCAGAACCGCTTCCCCGCTCATGGCCGATACACTAACCCGCATTTCTCGCCAGGGTCACGGTCTGCGTCGCGTCCAGGCGTTCGATCCGCAAGGAGCGGGCCGAAAAGCGTAGCGATGCCTACGGTTGAGGCCCGCGACGCCGCGCATAACGCGGCGAATCATATAGATGGCGGCGTTGGCGCCGCCGCGCGGGCGGACGCCTGGGCACGACCCGAAGGGCGGCGCTGTCGGGCCGGCCCGTGTCTCCCTATTCGCCGGCCACGGCCTCGAATATCTCCGCGAACAGCGCCCGCTCCTCCGCCGTTCCGACCGTCACGCGGATGCAGCGGTCCAGCGGGGCGACGCCCGGCATGCGCACGAACACGCCCTCGTCCTGGAGCCGCGCCAGCACCGCGCGGGCCCTGTCGCCGTCCGCGCCCATGTCGATGGCGACAAAGTTCGTCGCGGACTGCACGGTCGGGAACCCGAGCCGCTGGGCGAGCGCGTAGTAGTCGTTGCGCCCGCGCGCGACCTCATCGACCACGGAAGCGATGAACGCCGTGTCGTGGAGCGAGGCCAGCGCGCCCGCCTGCGCGATGCGGTTGACGCCGAAATGGTTGCGGATGCGGCCGAGGCCCCCGATGGTCCGGGCGGGCGCGACGGCGTAGCCGATGCGGGCCCCCGCCATGCCGTGCGCCTTGGAGAAGGTCCGCATGCGGATGACGCGCGGGTCGCCGGCATCGATGGGAAACAACGCCGAGGCCGGCGCGAAATCGATATAGG
Source organism: Alphaproteobacteria bacterium (assembly GCA_022821735.1). Taxonomy (GTDB): domain Bacteria; phylum Pseudomonadota; class Alphaproteobacteria; order Bin95; family Bin95; genus Bin95. Next base: position 1,617 of record JAJECZ010000312.1, read on the forward strand.
CCTCGTCGAGCACCAGCAGCGTCCATTCCGGCAGCTCGTCGATGAACGCGCGCACCGCCGCGGCATCGTGCCAGGTGCCCATCGGATTGTCGGGATTGGCGAGGAAGACGAGCGGCGCCTCCAGCCGGCGCACCGCGTCCAGGAGGGCTTCGAGGTCGATCCGGTCGTCGCGGTAGGGCACCGCTTCCAGCACGCCGCCGAAGCCGGCGACATGGTAGTTGAAGGTCGGGTAGGCGCCGAGCGAGGTGACCACCGGCGCTCCCGGCTCGACGACCAGCCGCACGACATTGCCCAGCATCTCGTCGATGCCGGCGCCGAGCAGCACTTCGTCCATGGAAACGCCGTGAAGCGCGGCGATGGCGCTGCGAAGCTCATGGCCCTCCGGGTCGTTGTACCAGGAGACGGTCCGGGTGGCCTCGCGCATGGCCTCGGCAGCGTTCGGGGAAATGCCGAAGGCGCTTTCGTTCGCGCCGACGCGGACGCGGAACGCCTCTCCCCGGCGCCGCTCCAGCGTCTCCGGGCCGACGAACGGGATCGTCGAAGGCAGGCTTTCGACCAGTGCGGTGAAGCGGGGTGCAGCGATCATGGCGGAGTACTCGCGGCGAGACGGGGGCAGTTGTGCCCCCACATTCATTGACCCACCGCCATATCCGGCCGCACCGCCGCCAGCTCGTCAATACCGTTCGCGGCGGGTCTGGAAATTCCCGCTGCTCCGATGCCGGGAGGACCGGTTCCGCGTTTCGCTGCGGGAAGGGCCGGAATGACGCTCTACGGCTGGACCGCCAAGGAAATGACGGCGGCAAGAGTCGCCAGACTAATGACGATATTGATGCCGACAATCCACCTTAGCCCGACTATGTCGTCCTTCGTAGCAAGCTCACCTTGCCCGTCCCGGATTGCGCCCGCAACGGCTTCCGCGTGCTCGCGGTTCATGCCGGCGTTTTCGAGGTTGCGGGCTGCCGCGAGAGTGTCGAAGGCATGGGCCATGTCCCGATAATCGGGCAAATGCGCGATAACCGCAAGCGCCGGGCAGGGCCGCGCAGCCGGCCGGGACGGTCAGTTCCGCGTTTCGCTGCCGGCGTGGAAGCTGTAGACGGCGCCTTCCCTGATGCCTTCCGGCCAGCGGGTGGTCATCGTCTTCAGGCGGGTGTTGAAACGAACGCCCTCCATGCCGTGGACATAGTGGTCGCCGAACAGCGAGCGCTTCCAGCCGCCGAACGAGTGGTAGGCGACCGGGACCGGGATCGGCACGTTCACGCCGACCATGCCGATCTTCACGCGGGTGAAGAAGTCGCGCGCCGCATCGCCGTCGCGGGTGAAGATCGCCGCGCCGTTGCCGTATTCGTGCGCGTTGATGATCCCGACGGCGTTCTCGTAGTCCCGCGAGCGCACCACCGAGAGCACCGGGCCGAAAATCTCCTGGCGGTAGATCGACATGTCGGTCGTCACCCGGTCGAACAGGCAGCCGCCCATGAAGAAGCCGTCCTCATAGCCCTGCAACTTGAGGCCGCGCCCGTCCACCACCAGTTCCGCGCCGGCCTCGATGCCCTCGGCGATGAGGCCGCGGATGCGCTCGAGGCTCTGGCCCGTGATGACCGGCCCCATCTCGGAAGCGGGGTCGGTGTAGGGCGCGACCTTCAGGCTCTCGACGCGCGGCTTGAGGGTCGAGACCAGCCGGTCGGCCGTGTCCTCGCCCACCGGGACCGCCACCGAGACGGCCATGCAGCGCTCGCCGGCCGAGCCGTAGGCGGAGCCCATCAGCGCATCGGCGACCTGGCCCATGTCGGCATCGGGCATCACCACCAGGTGGTTCTTGGCGCCGCAGAGCGCCTGCACGCGCTTGCCCGACGCGGCGCCGCGGGCATAGATGTACTGGCCGATCGCGGTGGAGCCGACGAAGCTGACCGCGTCGATGTCCGGATGGTCCAGGATCGCGTTCACGGCCTCCTTGTCGCCGTTCACCACATTCATCACGCCGTCGGGCAGCCCGGCCCGGGACAGCAGTTCGGCGATGCGCACCGCCACGGACGGGTCGCGCTCGGACGGCTTCAGAACGAAGGCGTTGCCGCAGGCGATGGACACCGGATACATCCAGAGCGGCACCATGGCCGGAAAGTTGAACGGCGTGATGCCGGCCACGACTCCCACCGGCTGGCGGATGGCGAAACTGTCGATGCCGGCCGCCACGCCTTCGGAATACTCGCCCTTCAGGAGCTGCGGGATGCCGCAGGCGAACTCCACCACCTCGATGCCGCGCGCAAGCTCGCCCTTCGCGTCGGCGAGCGTCTTGCCGTGCTCGGCCGACAGCATTTCCGCGAGCTCGTCCGTGTGGCTGTAAAGCAGGTTGCGGAACTCGAACATCACCGCCGCGCGCCTTGCCGGCGGCGTGGCCCCCCATGCCGGCTGCGCCCTGCGGGCGGCGGCGACCGCATGGTCCACGTCCGCCGCCGTCGCCATGCGGACCTTCGCGGCCACGGCGCCGGTCGCCGGGTTGAAGACGTCGCCGGTCCGCGCCGAGGCGCCGGCCCAGAGCGCCCCGGAAACGAAATGCTGGACGGTGTTCATCGCTCGATCCTCTCCGGAAAACGGGAATGACGGCGGGCTCTCCCGCGACCGCCGGCTCGATTTTCCTCCATTGCCGCAACGGGATGCAAGCCCGTCGGCCCGGCCGCTCACCAGGTGTCGATGAAGGCGTATTTCTTGCCCTCGCGCGGCGGCGCCGGCGGCAGGCGTTTCAGGCTGTTCACGATCCAGCGGCGCGTCTGGGCCGGGTCGATCACATCGTCGAGCCCGCCGCCGGCCGCGGCATTGACGGCGCGGGCGCGCTCATAGGCATCCGCGACCCGGCGGTCGAATTCGGCCTTGCGCGCCTCCGGGTCCTCGATGGAGGCCAGGACCGGGCGGAAGCCGAGCTTCACCGCGCCCTCGATATTCATGCCGGCGAACTCCGCCGTCGGCCACGCCACCATGCAGAAGCTCACCAGCGCACTCGCCCCGCACATGGCCTGCACGCCGAGCCCGTAGGCCTTGCGGACGATGACGCCGAACATCGGCACGCTGAGGTTCGCGCCGGTGTTGAAGAGGCGCGTGCAGTGGCGGACCAGCGCCGTGCGCTCGTGGTCCGGGCCTACCATGATGCCCGGGCAGTCCATCAGGCTCAGCACCGGAATGTCGAAGGCGTCGCAAAGCTGCAGGAAGCGCGCGCCCTTGTCGGCGCCATCGGAGTCCACCGCGCCGGCCAGATGGTGCGGATTGTTGGCGATGACGCCCATCGGGCGGCCCTCAATGCGGATGAGGCAGGTGATGATGCCGATGCCGAATTGTTCGCGCAGTTCCAGAACGGAGTCCCTGTCGGCGAGCGTGTGGATGATCTCCCGCATGTCGTAGAGCCGCACCCGGTTCTCCGGCACCGCATGGCGCAGCATGCGCTGGTCGCCGCCTTCCTCCCAGCGGTCTATCGGCCCCTGGAAATAGGAGAGGTAGCGCTTGGCGGTATCGACCGCCTCGTCCTCGTCCTCGACGAGGATGTCGACGACGCCATTTTTTACCTGGAAGTCCATGGGGCCTACCTCCTCCGGCGTATAGACGCCGAGGCCGCCGCCCTCGATCATGGCGGGGCCGCCCATGGCGATGGTGGAGTTCTTCGTCGCGATGATGACGTCGCAGCAGGCGAGCAGGGCGGTGTTGCCGGCGAAGCAGCGCCCGTTGTTGATCCCGACCAGCGGCACGAGGCCGCTCAGCCTCGAGAAGGTGGTGAAGGTGTCGGTGTCGAAGGCGACGCGCGGTCCGGTATTGTCGTCGCCCGGCCGCCCGCCGCCGCCCTCCGAGAACAGCACCACCGGCAGGCGGAAGCGCTGCGCCAGCTCGAACATCCGGTCCTGCTTGTAGTGGTTGCGCCGGCCCTGGGTGCCGGCAAGCACGGTGTAGTCGTAATGCACGACGACGGCCCGCGAGCGCGCATCGTCGAAGTCGGCGCCGTTGATCGAGGCCGTGCCCGCCACCACGCCGTCGGCCGGATATTTCCGCCGCAGCGTCTCGATGTCGTAGCGCTGGTGCTGGAGGGCGGTGAGCAGCGGCCAGTATTCCTGGAAGGAGCCGGGGTCCACCAGCCGGTCGATGTTCTCGCGCGGCATCCGGTAGCCCCGCTCATGCCGCCGGGCGACGGCTTCCGGGCGGTTCCCGTCCAGCGTCCAGGCGTGGCGCGCGACAACCTCCTCGAGGTCCGGCCGGATGAAGTCCGGATCGGCCTCCCGGCCGCCCTCGGCGAAATCGCCCTCGACCTCCGCCGGCTCGATGAAGGCGATGGGCCAGCCTTCGCGGACCACGTCGCCCTGCTTCATCGTCACCTGGCGCACGATCCCTGCCCGTTCGGCCCTGATCTCGTGCT
>JAJECZ010000264.1 GCA_022821735.1 Alphaproteobacteria bacterium
GGCGTGGGACGCGGCCGTTGCCGGCGGCTCGGCTTACATGATGCTCCGGGTGCTGCACTTCCAGGCCGAGATTGCGGGGCTGGTGAAGCCCGCCGGCCAGAACAGCCGGGCCCGGCTCTGGCCGCTGCCGCATGAGGACGAGTTCGGCGAGATCGAGGCCGGCGAGGCGCAGGAGGCCGGAACCGAGCCCGGTCCGCTTGCCGAGGCCGTGCGCCGGGGGCGGGAGCGGGCCGAACGCGCGCTCGAGCGGCACCGCGAGAGCCGGGAGGAGATGGAGACGCAGGAGGGTTTCGACGGGGCCGCGCACGACGAGGTTGCCCGCAGGCTCGCCGGGGCCGTCGAGGAGCGGATGCGCCTGCCCGTCAGCTTCGAGCCGCCCGCACCGGCCCCGGACGGTCTGCCGCCGGCCGACGATCCGCCGGAGGAGACCTACGAGGACGACCCGTGGCGCGGCGATGACCCGCCCGGCCACGAAGACGTGATCGACGACAACAGGGCGGACGGCGCCGAGCATGACTGGCTCTACCAGCGCCGCAACGGTTACGCCGAAATCTACGATCCCTGGTCCCCGGAGGAGGTCGAAGAGCGCAGGCGGAACCGGATCGAATGGGAAGAGCGGCGCTGCGGCAACGACCCGTTCGACCCCGACGACGAGAACTGGACCGGCGAGGAAGGCTGGGCCGGCGACACCGATTTCGCCCCCGACCATGACAGAACATGACATTTCATGACGTTTCGCAAAGGGTCCCTGCCGCCGGGCGGGGCCGTGCCGGATCGGGAGGCTTGCAGGGAGAAGCCGGCAGACGGGCCGGCGGCCGCGCCGCCTCCCGCCGCCCCTCAGTGCGAGTGGCGCGGGGGCGAGGCGGCGACCTTGCGGTAGCGGGTGGCGAACTCCAGGCAGCCGCCCTCGGAAAGCTGGCCGACATGGCTGCGGTAGAGCTCCTCCCAGGGCGTGTGGTTCTCCAGCGGCGGCGGGTCGTAGGCGGCGCGGCGCGCGGCCAGCACCTCCTCCGGCTGCAGGATGTCCACGCGGCGCTTGCGGAGGTCCACCCGGAGCCGGTCGCCGGTCTCCAGAATGGCGAGATTGCCGCCGACCGCGCTCTCCGGGCTCGCATTCAGGATCGAGGGGCTGCCCGAAGTGCCGGACTGGCGGCCGTCGCCGATGGTCGGCAATTCGGTGACGCCCTGGCGGATGAGCGCGGCGGGCGGCTGCATGTTGACCACCTCGGCCGAGCCCGGATAGCCGACCGGCCCCGCCCCGCGCATCACCAGGATGCTGGTCCCGTCGATGCCGAGCGCCGGGTCGTCGAGCCGCTCGTGATAGTCCTCCGGCCCATCGAAGACGATGGCCTTGCCCTCGAAGGCGTCCGGGTCGTCGGGGTTGGAGAGGAAGCGGGCGCGGAACTCATCGGAGATCACGCTCGTCTTCATCACCGCGGCGTCGAACAGGTTGCCGCCCATGACGACGAAGCCGGCGCGCTCCTTCAACGGTTGCCCGTAAGGGCGGATCACATCCTCGTCGAGCGGGGCGGCGTTGCCGATGTTTTCGGCCGCGGTCCTGCCGGTGACGGTGAGCGCATCCGCGTTCAGCTTCCCGGCGCGCAGCAGTTCGCCCATCACGGCCGGCACGCCGCCCGCGCGGTGGTAGTCCTCGGCCAGATAGCCGCCGGCCGGCTGGCAGTTGACCAGCAGCGGGATGTCGTAGCCGCACGCCTGCCAGTCCTCCAGCGCCAGCTCGACACCCATATGGCGCGCGATGGCGTTGATGTGGATCGGCGCATTGGTGGACCCGCCGATGGCGCTGTTGACGGCGATGGCGTTCTCGAAGGCGGCGCGGGTCAGGATGCGGTCAGGCGTGAGGTCCTCGTGGATCATGGCGACGATGCGCCGCCCGGTCTCGTAGGCATATTGCGCGCGCTCCTTGTGCGGGGCGGGCGGCGCGGCCGAGCCCGGCAGCGACATGCCGAGCGCCTCGGCGAGCGAGTTCATCGTCGTGGCCGTACCCATGGTGTTGCAGTGGCCGGGGCTCGGCGCGGAGGAGGCCACCATCTCGATGAACTCCTCGTAGCCGATCTCGCCCGCCGCCTGGAGCTTGCGCGCCTCCCAGACGATGGTGCCCGAGCCGACCCGCCGGCCCTTCCACCAGCCGTTGAACATCGGCCCGCCATTGAGCGAGATCGCCGGCAGGTTCGCCGTCGCCGCCGCCATGATCATCGCCGGCGTGGTCTTGTCGCAGCCCGTGGTCAGGATCACCCCGTCGATGGGATAGCCGTGCAGCACCTCGACGAGCCCCAGATAAGCGAGATTGCGGTCGATGGCGGCGGTCGGCCTGCGCCCGCTCTCCTGGATCGGATGGACCGGGAACTCGATGGCGATGCCGCCCGCCACGCGGATGCCGGCGCGCATCCGCTCGGCCAGCGTCTGGTGGATGCGGTTGCAGGGCGAGAGGTCGGAACCCGTCTGCGCGATGCCGACAATGGGCTTGCCGGACTGGAGCTCCTCCCGTGTGATGCCGAAATTCATGTACCGCTCGATATACATGGCGGTCATGCCCGGATTGTGCGGATTGTCGAACCAGCTCCGGCTGCGCAACTGCTTCCCGGCCATGACGCGGTCTCCCCCTGCGTTTGCGGCCGTCAGCGTAGCGAAGCGTTTTGCCGCCGGGAAGGCGTGCGCTACACTCCGGGGCGCGGCAGGACGGGGTCCGGGAACGGTCATGCAGGGAATGCGGGTCACGGTATTCGGCGGCGCCGGGTTCGTCGGGCGCTACATCGTCAAGCGGCTTGCGGCGGCCGGCGCCGGCGTCCGGGTCGCCTGCCGGGACCCCGAAAGGGCGAAGTTCCTGAAGCCCGCGGGCGGCGTCGGCCAGGTCGTGCCGGTGCAGGCCAACCTGCGCTATCCGGAAAGCGTGCGCGCGGCGGTCGAGGGGGTCGATGCGGTTGTCAACTGCGTGGGCGTTCTGGTGAGCCGCGGGCCGCAGTCCTTCGCCGCCATCCACGCGACGGGCGCGGGCGCGGTCGCCTCCGCCTCGGCCGAGGCCGGCGTGGACAAGCTCGTGCATATCTCGGCCATCGGGGCGGATGCGGAGTCCACCGCGGCATACGCCCGCTCCAAGGCCGCCGGCGAAGCCGCGGTCCGCGAGGCCTTTCCGGATGCCGCGATTCTCAGGCCCAGCATCGTCATCGGGCCGGAGGACGATTTCTTCAACCGGTTCGCGTTCCTCGCCCGGCTCGCCCCGGCGCTACCGCTCGTCGGAGGCGGCTTCACCCGCTTCCAGCCGGCCTATGTGGGCGATGTGGCGGATGCGGCGATCGCGGCGCTCGACCGGCCGGGCGGCCTGTTCGAGCTCGGCGGGCCGAAGGTCTATTCGTTCAGGCAGCTGATGGAACTGCTGCTGGCGGAGATCGGCCGCAAGCGCCTGCTGGTGCCGGTGCCGTTCCGGATCATGCAGGCCAAGGCCGCCTTCATCCAGTTCGTGCCCGGCGCGCCGATCACGCCGGACCAGGTCGAATTGCTGAAATACGACAATGTGGTGTCCGGGGGCGCGGCCGGCTTTGCGGAGCTCGGCATCGAGCCGAAGGATATCGAAACCGTCATCCCGGCCTATCTCGATCGCTTCCGCGTCCGGGGCCGTTTCGCCCGGCGCGACCCGGCCTGACGCTGCCGGCGGCAACCCGGCCCGCCGGAGGGCGCGAGGCGCGCGCCATCGCGGCGGCGCTACTGGCGATGGTGTTCTGGGGCGCCTGGTTTCCGCTGTCCCGGCTGTCCGTCACCGGGTCGATCACGCCGGAAGACCTGGCGATCCTGCGGGTCGGTCTGCCGGGCGTGCTGCTGTTGCCGGTCGCGCTCCGGCTCGGGTTCAAGGCGGGCAAGGCGGGCTGGTGGGGCACGGCGGCGATGGCCGGCACCATCGGCATCCCCTTCGCGCTGGTGCTGGGCACGGGGCTGTTGCACGCCCCGGCCGCGCACGCCGCGATCTTCATTCCCGGCACCTTCCCGGCACTGACCGCGCTGCTCGGCATCCTGCTGCTGCGCGAGCGGGCCGGCGGGCTCCGGCTTGCCGGCGTCGGGCTGACCGTGGCGGGCGTGGGCCTCACCGCCGTCTCCGCGCTCGGGACCGCGCCGCCGGGCGGCCTCGGCGGCTATGCGCTGTTCCATCTGGGCGCCTGGATGTGGGCGGTCTACACGGTGACGGCGCGCCGGGCGGAGGTCTCGCCGCTCCACGCGGCAGCGATCCTCTCCACCGTTTCGACGGCGGCCTTCCTGCCGCTCTTCTTCCTGTTCGGCGAAAGCCGGTTGCTGGAGATTCCGTTCGCGTCCCTCGCCTGGCAGGCCTTCGTTCACGGCATCCTCGGCGGCATCGTCTCGATCTGGCTCTACAGCTACGCCATCGGCGTGCTGGGCGCGGGCCGCACCGGCGTCTTCGCAGGGCTGGTGCCGGGGCTCGGCGCACTCTTCTCCGCGCTTCTGCTCGGCGAAAGCCTCGCCTGGCCGGAGCTCGCGGGCCTTGCCGTCGTCACGGCCGGCATCGTGATGGTGCAGGCGGGGCGGTAGACCGGTGTACTTGCCTACCGTCCCCTTGCGATTCGGGTCTCGGCGGCCAGGTTCCACCATGCGCCGGCGACGACCATGCCGGCGCCGAGGAGCACCATCGTCTCCGGAACTTCCAGGTAGAGGACGAAGCCGACCAGCCCCAGCAAAGGGAGTTGAATGTATGTGACCGGAACCACGACCGAGATGTCGCCGAGGCGGATGGACTGGTTCATGGTGAGATGCGCGAGCACGCCCGTGAAGCCGACGATGGCGATCCAGCCGGCGTCCTCCCAGACGACCGGTGTCCACTGGCCCCAATTGGCGAGCGCGGCGATGGGAAGCTGGATCACCAGCATCCAGAGGACGATCTGGATCGGCGTGTCGGTGCGCATCAGCTCCTTGGAGAGCACATTGGCGCCCGCATAGCCGGCGGCGCCGAAGATGCACACCAGCGCCGCCCACTCGACCGGCACGGCATGGGGGCGCAGGATGACCAGCACGCCGAGGAAGCCGAGCGCGATCACCGCCCAGCGCCGGAAGCCCGCGCGCTCGCCGAGGAAGCCGACCGCGAACAGCGTCGCCCAGATCGGCGTGGTCGCCATCAGCGCGCTCATGTCGATGAGGCTCAGCATGGCGATGCCGTAGAACCAGGCAAATTGCCCGACGAAATGAACGCCGTTGCGGGCGAGGTGCAGCAGCGGCCGGCGCGTGGCGATGCGCCCGGCGGCGAGCGCCAGCGGCAGGGCGGCAAACAGGCCGACGAAGCTCCGCAGCACCATGATCTGCGCCGTGGACATGGTGTCCGAGAGCTGCCGCGCGGCGACCGCCATCGCCATGAAGCAGAGCACCGTGGCGCACATCCAGA
>JAJECZ010000056.1 GCA_022821735.1 Alphaproteobacteria bacterium
GGTGGGCGTTGCCGCTGGCACCGTGTTCAATGTGCAAGTGGCCTCGGAACTCACGGACCTGGGCGCCGGTGAAGCGGTGGACGGCGCCGGCCGTGTCGCCCGCGGCCCAGCGCGAGAGGGCGTCCGCATGGGCGCGTTCGCGCGCCGTCGCCGCCAGCGCGCTCGCCTGCCCGCCTGACTTCGCCGCCCGCGAGCGGAGCGCGCCCACGCCCATCAGCAGGAAGAAATAGCCCCTGAGAGCATGGGCCATCGGCATCTCGGCATCGGCCTCGAACGCGGCCTTGAGCAGCGGCCCGGCCTCCCGCCCGAAAGCCAGGAAATCATCCAGCGCCGCATCCAGCGCGGCCGCCGCCTCGTCGCTGGCTGCGGTCAATTCCAGACCGCGCTTGTCCAGTGCCACTGTCCGCCTCCTCGAAACTCGTCTTCGCGCCGGGTCGCAACGCAGCGTAGAACGGATTAGAAGCACCCGCCAAGGCGGCAGGAAACGCTGCTCGGAACGAGCGTCGAGGGAGGCCGGGAGGAGTGGAGCATCCTTGGGAGATTCCGGAGCCGGCGGACGTACTGGATGTCCGGACCCGCGACGGGGGCATCATCCATGTCCGCCGGTACGGCGTTCCGCATGGGCCGCGCCTGCTCCTGACCCACGGGAACGGCATGGCCGCTGATGCCTATTTCCCTTTCTGGGGAGGATTGACGGACCGGTTCGACATCTTCGTCCACGATCTGCGCAACCACGGGTGGAACCCGGTTGGCCGCCTCGAAGACCACCGGATCGCCAATCTAGTCGACGATGGCGGCCGGGTGGTGGAGACCATCGAGCGGAATTTCGGGAGCAAGCCCCTGATCGGCGTGTTCCATTCCCTCTCCGGACTGCTCGGCCTATGGCAATCCATCGCGGGCGCAATCCGGTTCGCCGCCATCGTGGCGTTCGACTTGCCGCTGGTGCCGCCCGGCCAGACCCGCAGCGACCTCGAAAGAGTAGGAAAACACCTGGGCCGAATGGCGCGCAAGCGGCGCAGCAGCTACCCGACTCGGGAAGCTTTTACCCGGCGGCTGGCCCTGATGCCGGTGTTCAACCGGCTGCAGGCGAGGGACTTCGACCTGATCGCGCGAACGACGCTGAGGGAACGGGCCGACGGCGGATACGAACTCAGATGCCCGCCGGAATACGAAGCACAGATGTTCGAGGAATACTATTCTTGGTCGAGCATAACCGAGACGAGAGACGCGCCCTGTCCGGTGAAGGCGATTTCGGCCGATCCGACGATCGTCGGGACCTACCTCCCGGGAGAGGGGATGGAGGAACTGGTGCATGTGGACTACGACTTCGTCCCGGAAACCTCCCACCTGCACCAGATCGAAGCACCGGACCAATGCCGCGAGGCGATGCTGGAATTTCTGGACGAGATCGACGGTCAGGGATGAGCGTCGGTTCCGGCCGTCCGGGCGAATTCATGGCCGGAGTAGCAGGCCGCCGCGATGAGGCCCGGCGCGAGGCAATCGCCGACCCGCGTCACCGACCGGACGCCGGCGTCCTGCCACTCGTCCCTGCGGGCGGCCAGATCGTCCCACAGCCCGTCGTTCGGCAGGCGCGAGGTGACCGCGACCAGCGTCCCGCAATCCACCTCCTGCGTCCTGCCGGAATACACGCATTCGATCCGGAGCCGGTCCTCAGACAGCCCGGCAAGCCCGTGCAGCGGCATGATCTCGACCCCAATCCCGATCAGCCGCTTCTGGATGCGCTCCTGTTCCAGCGTATTCTCCGACCAGGGGGCGACGATGGGAGCCGGCGTCACGAATATCGTGCGATGTCCGGCTCCCGCCACCAGTTCCGCAAGGACGCTCGCCAGGTAGAACCTGTCATCGTCGAAGATGACGATGGGACCCGGTGAAGCAATAGCGCCGGCGCCGCGCGTCATCAGGTCGTCCGGGGTCAGTACGGGCTTCCCGGCGAGGAAGGGCAAGGGCGTCCTGTGTTCCCGGCCGACCCCGTCGGCGCGCCATGCCGCTCCCGTCGCCAGAACGACATGGGGAATCCCGTATTCGAGAATGTCCGCGGCCGTGAGTCGGCTCTCCAGATACATCCGGACATTCGGGGATTGCCGCAATTGTCCGAGCCGCCAGTCGCGCACCCGGGCCCAGGCCGCGAGGCCGGGAAGCCGGCTCTCGAGCGACACCCGTCCGCCCCATTCCGCCGCCGCATCGGCAAGCACGACTTCCGCGCCGCGCTGCGCCAATGCCCGTGCGGCTTCCAGCCCCGCCGGCCCGCCGCCGACGACAAGATACGGCCCCTTGTCGTCCAGCGGGGGTATGGCCTCGGGATGCCAGCCGCGCCGCCAGTCCTCGCCCATGGTCGGGTTCTGCGTGCAGCGGATCGGCACCCGCGTCCGGTCTCCCGCAACGCAGATATTGCACCCGATGCACTCCCGGATGTCGTCGATGCGCCCGTCGCGAATCTTGTTCGGAAGAAAGGGGTCGGAAATCGAGGGGCGCGCCGCGCCGACAAGGTCCAGAATGCCGTTCCCGACGGTGCGCGCCATGGTGTCGGGCGACGTATAGCGGCCCACGCCGACGACGGGCTTGCTCGTCAGGGACTTCACGAAAGCGATGTAGGGCTCCTGGAATCCTTCCTCGGAGAAGCGCGATGTCTGGCTGTCATTGGCCCAGTCGGAGAGGTTGACGTCCCAGAGGTCCGGCTCATCGGCGAGCGCCGCCACGATATCGCGGCCTTCACCGTCATGCGTTATCCCGTCTTGGCCGAGAAGCTCATCGACGGCCAGCCGTATGGCGATTCCGCATTTGTCGCCAACGGCTTCCTTCGTGTCGGCAAGCACTTCCCGAAAGAGCCGCAGGCGGTTTTCGAACGAACCGCCATATTCGTCGGTGCGATGGTTGTAGCGCTTCAGCAGGAAGTGCTGGAGAAGCGTCAGATCGTGGCCTGCATAGACATAGACGATGTCGAAACCGATTTCCCTTGCCAGCAGCGCCGCCTCGCGGTGCCAGCGGCGGAAGTCCGCGATGTCCGCCTTGTCCATGGCGCGGGCCTGCAAGGGGTCGTCGCTGTCCACCACGGCATGAGAGGGCGCCAGCGGGGGAACGCGGCTGTAGCGGTTGTTGGAGTGCAGCCCGTTATGGACGAGTTCGACCGCGGCGAGGCTTCCATGGGCATGGATCGCATCCACTGTCAGCCTGAGCGCCGACACGCCGGCCTCGGCCCACAACCGCGCCTGGTTGGAGGGCGACACGTCGGACGTCGCGTGGATTTCCGTTTCCTGGGTGGAGACCACGCCCCATCCGCCCTCGGCCTTAACGCCGCGAAGCGCGGCTTCCGACTCCGGGTAGCGGTGCCCCATGCCGGTGCAGTGCGGCACTTGGTAGAAGCGGTTGGGCGCGGTGACCGGGCCGATCCGGACAGGCTCGAACAGGATGTCGTATCGGGCGTCCCGCATGGGCTGATGCCTTTCCCGAAAGCCGCGGGCAATCCGGCTTACCGGAAGTGCGGCGCGATTTCTTCCGTGAAGCGCGTCATCTGGTCCTTGACCTCTTCATGCGGCTTCAGGCCGTAGTTGAAGTAGAGCACGACCTCGTCGATGCCCGCCGCCTCCACCAGCTTGAGGTCTTCGACGATCTGCGCCGGCGGGCCGATCAGCACCGAGCGGTTGGTGAGCTTGTCGGGCGACATCTCGCGCAACAGGCGGCAGATCTCGATGAAATAGCGGTAGCTCGGCGGCGCGGTCGCCGGGTCGCCGGGGAAGGCGGCCACCAGCGCGTCCTGGAAATAGCGCACCAGCGCCTCGCGGCCGCGCAGGTCCTCCGCCGGCGTGTCGGCGATATGGATGAAATAGGAGCAGACCGCCCGTCTCGGCGGCCGCGCATGTTCGTCCTCGCAGGTGCGCCGGTAGATTTCGACCGCTTCGGCCAGCGAGCCGTAAACCATGGCGGCGGCGAAGGGGGCATAGACGACATGCCAGTCGCGCCTGGCCGCCAGCTCCATGCTGGGGCGGGAGAAACAGGCGACATGCGGCCTCAGTGGCCGTTGCATCGGTTTCGGGCGCACATCGACATTCTCGAAGCGCCAGAAGCGCCCGTCATGGGAGAACGGGCCGGTCTCCGTCCAGGCGCGCCAGACGATGTCCAGCCCCTCGGCGAACGCCTCGGCCGAGTCCTCGAAGGGTGCGCCGAAGGGGCCGTATTCCAGCCGGTCGTAGCCGCGCCCGACGGCGAAATCGACGCGGCCGCCGGAGAGCAGGTCGAGCGTCGCCCAGTCCTCCGCCACCTGCAGCGGGTGATGGACCGGCAGCAGCACGACCGCCGGCGCCAGCCGGATGCGCGAGGTGGCGCCGGCAAGCTGCGCCAGCAGCATGTGCGGCGAGGCGTTGACGCCCAGCAGGTTGAAATGATGCTCGCCGATCCAGGCGGAATCGAGGTCGACGGCCTCGGCGTGGAGCGCCTGCTGGTAGATTTCGCGGACCAGCGTTTCGGCCGAGCGCGTATTGCCGGGATAGCGGTTGTCGGAAAGGGTGAAGTAGCCGAACTTCACGGGGAGGCTACGGCGCGCCGGTGCGGGCCCGGATGAAGGCCGCCGCCTCGTCTATGCCCTCCCTGGCGCGGTCTAGCAGACGGTCGAACCAGTGCCAGACATGGATCATCTCGTCCGCCACGGTGAGTTGCACCTCGACGCCCGCGCGCCGGGCCGCCTCGGCGAGTGAAACCGAGTCGTCCAGCAGGACTTCCTCGCTGCCGACCTGCACCAGCAGCGGCGGCAGGCCTTCCAAATCGGCGTAGAGCGGCGAAGCCCACGGGTGGCGGCAATCGGTCTCTGCGCCGAGATAGACGCCCGTCCAGCGTTCGATCTGGTCCTTCTTCACCATCGGGTCAGACTCTGCCTTGGCGGCGTAGGAGCCGGCTTCCAGGGTCATGTCCGTCCAGGGCGAGATGCAGAGCCCGCCTGCCGGCATGGGAAGCCCGTCGTCGCGCGCCTTGACGAGCGTTGCGACCGTCAGGCCGCCACCTGCCGAGTCGCCACCGATCACCGCATGGGCCGGGTCGATGCCGCTCTCCAGCAGGCCCTGCCAGGCTGCCGCGCCGTCCTCGACGGCCGCGGGAAACGGATGCTCGGGCGCGAGACGATAATCGGCCGAGAAGGCATGGACGCCGGCGCCGGCCGCCAGCGCCGCGACCATGTGCCGGTGCGAGCGCGTGGAACCCAGGACGTAGCCGCCGCCGTGGAAATAGAGCAGCGCGCGGCTTGGGTCCGCGCCCTCCGGCCGCAGCCACTCGCCCGGAACACCGCCGAGCATCCCCTCTTCGCGGGCGACGCCGTCCGGCAGCGGGAATATCTCGACCGCGCGGTCGTATTCCTCGCGGAGGTCGGCGATGGCGGCGGTTGCGCCGTCCGGCCGTTCGGCAAGCTTTACCCGCAAAGCGGCGATCGAGCGGTCCTTCATGGGGTCGTTCCCCTCCGTTTCGTCAGCCGCCTTCCAGCTTCGGGATGAAGAACACCTCGCCGCCCGGCGGCACGGGCTGGAAATAGGCGGTCTCGTGCATCATGCCGTCTATGGCGACGGTGGTCTCTTCCACCAGGCGCTCGCCGAGGCCGGGGAAGCGCTCGTTCATAGCGCGGATCACATCGCGCAGGAGTTTCGCCTCGACCTCGAATTCGCGCACGCCCCCTGTGAAGGCGCGCGCGAACCCTTCGGTGAACCGGACCTGGACGGTCGGGCCCACGCGGCCCCGCTCCGTCCTCAGTCGTCCCCGTCCGCCCCGTTCGCGTCCATGGCGGCCAGCAGCCTGGGCGGAGACATGGGCAGCTCGTACATCCGGGTGCCGACCGCCCCGTCAATGGCATTGGCGATTGCGGCCATGGGCGGGCAGATATTCACCTCGCCCACACCCTTGACGCCGTAAGGATGGCTCGGATTGGGGACCTCGACCAGGACCGCGTCGATCATCGGCAGGTCGGAGGCGACCGGCACGCGGTAGTCGAGGAAACCCGGATTCTCGAGCCGGCCCTTGTCGTCGTAGATATATTCCTCGTTCAGCGCCCAGCCGATGCCCTGCACCACGCCGCCCTGGATCTGGCCCTCGACATAGGAGGGATGGATCGCGCGGCCGACATCCTGCGCCGCGATGAAGCGCAGGATCTGGACGTGCCCGGTCTCGGGATCGACCTCGATATCGCAGAACTGGCTGGAGAAGCCCGGCGCCTGGGCGCCGGCGTTGGTCGTGCCGGCCGCGCCGATGGGTCCGCCCGTCAGCGCGCGCTTGGCCGCGAGCTCGCCGATGGTCAGCGGCTCGAAATCGCCGACATTGGCGCCCGCGGGATGCGCGGCGCCGTCCCGCCATTCGACGGCGTCCACATCGACATCCCAGATCATCGCGGCGCGCTGGCGCAGGTCGTCGATGACCTTGTTGCAGGCCTGGTGGACGGCGATGCCGGTCGCGAAGGTGACGCGGCTGCCGCCGGTCACATGCGTGTAGCCGACCGACGCCGTGTCGGAGACGACGCAGCGCACCTTGTCGTAATCGACGCCGAAGGTCTCCGCCGCCATCAGCGCCATGCTCGCGCGCGAGCCGCCGACATCGACGCTGCCGCTGCCGACGATCACGGTGCCGTCGTCGTTCACATGGACGGTGGCGCTCGATTCGCCCCCGCCGTTGAACCAGAAACCGGAGGCGACGCCGCGGCCCTGGTTCGGGCCGATAGGCTTCTTGTAGTCGGGATGCTCCATGAGCGCTTCCAGCGTCTCGACATAGCCGTCATGGCTGAGCTTCGGCCCATAGACCATCTGCGTGCCCTGGCGGGCGGCGTTCTTCAGGCGGAACTCCACCGGATCCATGCCGACCTTCTTGGCCAGCATGTCGAGCACGCTCTCGACCCCAAAGGCCGAGATCGGCGAGCCGGGCGCACGGTAGGCCGCTGCTTTCGGGCGGTTGCACACCACGTCGTAGCCGATCGTGCGCGCGTTCTCGATGTCGTAGGGGGCGAACGCGCACATGCAGGCGTTCACCACCGGAGAGCCGGGGAACGCGCCCGCCTGGAAGTTGAAGGTGGCGTCGGCGGCGGTGATCTTGCCGTCGTCGGTGACGCCGATCTTGACGGTCATCGAGGCGCCGGAGGTGGGGCCGGTCGCCTTGAACACCTCTTCGCGCGTCATCTGCATGCGCACCGGCTGGCTGCATTTCCGCGAGAGCGCCGCGGCCACCGGTTCCAGATAGACGATAGTCTTGCCGCCGAAGCCGCCGCCGATCTCCAGCGCCGTCGCGCGGATATTGCCGGGACTGATGCCGAGCAGCTTGGCCGTCATGGCGCGGACCACGAAGTGGCCCTGGCTCGACGACCAGATTTCGCCGTGCCCGTCGGCATCGAAGCGCGCCATGCAGGCATGGGTCTCGATATAGCCCTGGTGGACGGCGGCGGTCTTGAAGCTCTTCTCGACGATGTGGTCGGCCTTCGCGAAGCCGTCCTCAAGGTCG
>JAJECZ010000152.1 GCA_022821735.1 Alphaproteobacteria bacterium
AGCAATGTTGTCGGGGACGCGTCTTTTGGAGGCAATTATCTGGCGACGGCGACTGCCGAGGCGATCTTCCCGATCGGGCTGTCGTCGGAAGATCTGGGGCTTCAGGGCAGGCTGTTCACCGAATTCGGCACGCTCACCGAAGTCGATACCGATATCAAAAGCGACCAATTCCACGACGACTCCTCGATACGGGGCTCGCTCGGCTTCGGCATATCTTGGACGACGCCGCTCGGCCCGCTTCGCCTCGATTTCGCCTGGCCGATAATGAAAGAGGACTACGACAAGGACGAAACCATCCTGTTCAGCATCGGGACGCAGTTCTGATGCGAAAGGTCATGGCCGTGTTGCTGTTGTGCCTGTTTGCCGCGCCGGTTTCGGCAGCCGTGCCGCAGGCGGTCGTCATCGTCATCGATACCAACAGGATCATGCGCGAAGCGAAGGCCGTGGTGGAGATCGCCAGGCAGGTGGAAGCCATTGGGGCCCGCTACGGAAGCGAGTTCAAGGCGGCAGAGGCACGCTTGCGACAGGAAGACCTGGCGCTGACAAATCAGCGCGGCCTGCTCAACAAGGAAGCCTACAAGGCCAAAGTGCAGGAGCTGCGCGAAAGGCTTGCACAGCTGCGCAACAAGGCTCAGCGCCAGCGTACCGCGTTGGACCGTGCGCGGTCCGAAGCGGTGCGCAAGGTCCAGAAGCAACTACTTCACGTCTCCCGGGATCTGGCCGGGAAGCTCGGCGCAAATGTCGTGATCCAGAAGGCTGCTCTCGTCTGGGCAGACGGGAAGGCTCTGGAATTCACCGAGGATGCCCTGGAACGCTTGAACGAGGTCTTGCCGAGTGTAACCATCGAAGTGTCGCCATAGGCGGCGAAACTCCCGGCAGCGTACGGCGAGGAAATATGACGATTGACGACGCCGATATTGCGGAGATCGGCGAGGTGATGGCGACGATTCCCCACCGCTATCCCTTCCTTATGATCGACCGAGTGACCGAAATCCGGCTGGGGGAAAGCGCAGTCGGTATCAAGAACGTATCCATCAACGAGATGCACTTTCAGGGGCATTTCCCGTCCAAGCCCGTCATGCCGGGCGTCCTGCTAGTCGAGGCGATGGCCCAGACGGCGGCCGTGCTCGTCGTGAAGACGATGGGCGACCATGTGCGGGGGAAGCTGGTCTATTTCATGACGATCGACAATGCACGCTTCCGCCGGCCCGTGGTGCCGGGCGACCAGGTCCGCGTCGAAGTGGCGGTACGGCGCCATCGGGGAGCTGTGTGGCGGTTCCGCGGCGAGGCCAAGGTCGATGGGATTCTGGTGGCGGAGGCCGAATACAGCGCGATGATCCAGGGGCTGTGATGGCGGGCTCTATACACCCGAACGCCGTTGTCGAAGAGGGTGCGACGCTCGGCGAAGGCGTAGAGGTCGGGCCGTTCTGCCATGTCGGCGGGGAAGTCCAACTCGGTGACGGCTGTGTTTTGCAGTCCCATGTCGTATTGGCAGGGCGTACGTATATCGGTCCCGGGACCCGGATCTTCCCCTTTGCATCGATCGGCCATCCGCCACAGGACCTGAAATATGCCGGCGAGCCATCGTCGCTTGAGATCGGCGCCGGAAACGTTATCCGCGAGCACGTCACAATGAATCCGGGCACGAAAGGCGGAGGCATGCGCACCGTCGTCGGCGACCGGAACCTGTTCATGATGGGCGCGCACATCGCACATGATTGCCGGGTAGGCAGCGATTGCGTTTTCGCGAACAACGCCACCCTGGGCGGCCATGTCGCGATAGAGGACGGCGCAATCGTCGGCGGGCTGGCGGCGGTACACCAGTTCGTGCGGGTCGGCACCTATGCAATGATCGGCGGGCTTTCCGCCGTCGTGCAGGACGTCATCCCCTATGGAATGGCGTTCGGCGACCGTGCGACATTGCAGGGCCTCAATTGGATCGGCCTGAAGCGCGCCGGAACCGACCGTGAGACGCTGAAACTGATGCGTCATGCCTTCCGGCAACTGTTCGGTGCCGAAGGCGCTATCGGCGACCGGATAGACGCCGTTGCGGCCGAGTACGGGAGCGACCCCATGGTTCGCCGCATTGTGGACTTCATGAGCGCGGAGTCGGACCGGGGCCTTTGCCTGCCGGAAAGTTCCGGGGATGCAGGATAAGCTTGCGATCGTCGCCGGCGGAGGGTCGCTGCCGCTCGTATTGGCCGAGGCCTGTCGAACATGCGAACGGCCTTATTTCGTACTCGCATTGAAGGGATTTGCCGACGCGGACTCGCTGCGCGGCCATCCGCATCGCTGGGGCCGGATCGGCGCTGTGGGGCGGGTTATCGCAGCGATTCGCGAGGAGGAGGCGGCCGAGGTGGTATTCGCCGGCCATGTCCGGCGGCCGTCCTTCGCATCGCTCAGGCCTGACCTCTTTACGGTCCGCCTGCTGGCCCGGACCGGTGCAAGGGCATTGGGCGATGACGGGCTGATGCGTCATATAGTCAGAGCATTCGAAGCGGAGGGGCTCAGGGTGGTCGAGGTGTCTTCCATCCTCGGCAACGCCCTGGTGACGCCCGGGCCGCTCGGATTGCTGGCCCCGGACAAGACGGCTCTCGAAGACATCCGCCGGGGTATGGAGGTCGCGGAAGCGCTCGGACGCGCCGATGCCGGCCAGGCCGTCGTCGTGCAGCAGGGGATCGTGCTTGCAATAGAGGCGGCTGAAGGCACCGACCGGATGATCGCTCGCGCCGGCTGCCTGCGACGGGAGGGCCCCGGAGGCGTGCTGGTCAAGATGGCCAAACCGCAGCAGGACCGGCGCATGGACCTGCCGGTGATCGGACAGGCCACGGTCGACGCCGCCGCCGCCGCAGGCCTTCGGGGAATTGCGGTCGAGGCGGGCGGCGTGCTGGTCGTGGACCGGGAGGCAGCGGTCCGTCTCGCCGATGAGTCGGGCTTGTTCATCACCGGCACGGAGCCGGTTTCCCGGACTCCGTGCCAGCAGGCATGAGACCCTATGCGGGCGTGAAGCAGGGCACCTTCTGGCCACCTTCAGCTTCGACGAACACAAGCTTGACCTTCACGCCGACGGCCAGGCTGTCGAAGTCGCAATCGACGAAATTCGTCATCACGGTGATGCCTTCGTCCAGCCGCACATAGCCGATGGCGTATTGGGGGTCGGACCGGCGCATGATCGAATAGGTGTAGATCTCGCCGGTCCCCGCCGCCTCGATCGTCTCGACATTGCCGGAGAGCGTAAAGGGGCTGATCTTGCGCGGATACCAGAAGAACTGTCCGGTATCGCCGCAGCGCGGCAGCATCAGCCTGCCTTCGTTGCACGCCTCCCAGAAGTCCTGGTGCTCGACATTGGCCGGCGGCGCCGGAATCTTGCGGGCACTCATGCGTCGGCCCTCCCGAGAATCGTTGTCGAACTGCCCATGCGCGTGCCGAGGGAGCCGCCGGTGCCGTGGGCGAGCGCGAGCCGGCAATCCTTCACCTGGACGGCGGGATGGGCCTCGTCGCGCAATTGGCGCACGGCCTCGAGCACCTTGGTGAGCCCGCCGCGGTTCATCGGATGGTTGTTGCAGAGGCCGCCGCCATCGGTGTTAAAGGGCAGCCTGCCGGTGCCCGCGATCAGGTTGCCGTCCGAGACGAACGCCCCGCCCTTGCCCTTCTCGCAGAATCCAAGGTCCTCGATCGTTTCCAGCACCGTGATGGTGAAGCTGTCATAGATCGACGCATAGTCGATGTCGCCGGGCGCGACGCCGGCTTCCTCGAACGCCTGGGCGCCCGACCAGCGCGCGCCGGTATAGGTCAGGTCCACCTGGCCGGACATCAGGTTCTTCGGCGCTTCGCCGCAGCCGAGCACCTTGACGCAGTCGCGCTTGAGCGAGGCCGCGACCTCGGGCGCCACCACCACAAACGCGCCGCCGCCGTCGGAGATCACGCAGCAGTCGAGCCGGTGCAGCGGGTCCGAGATCATCGGCGAGCTTACCACCTCGTCCACCGTCACGACCTTGCGCAGCATGGCGTGTTCGTTGTGCTGGGCGTGGTACGAGGCGGCCACCTTGATCCAGGCGAGCTGCTCGCTGGTGGTACCGAACTCGTGCATGTGCCGGCGCGCGGCCATGCCGTACATGTTCACCACGGTGGGCCCGTAGATGAACTCGAACGGCACGTCGGGCGAAGCGTCGCCGTAGTTGCGGGGCGCCGTGCCGGTCGCCATGCCCTCGGAGCGCGGCCGCCCGGCGAGCGTGATGAGCGCCACCTTGCATTTGCCCGCCGCTATCGCCTGGGCGGCGTGGCCGACATGGAGGACATAGGACGAGCCGCCGACATCGGTGGCGTCCATGTGCCGGAC
>JAJECZ010000311.1 GCA_022821735.1 Alphaproteobacteria bacterium
GGCGCGGCGGACACCACCATCAAGATCTGCCATATCGGCTCGACCGACGACGAGGACCACAAGGGCGCGCTCGTCTTCGAGAACTTCATCGAGTCCCAGACCAACGGCGCGGTGGAAGTCGAGATCTACCCGGCCGGGCAGCTTTGCGGCAATTTCCGCCAGTGCCTCGAATCGGTCCAGCTCGGCACCTGCGAGATCACGGGAACGACCGTCGGCGGCATCGCCAACATCTTCCCGGAAATCCAGGTCACCGACCTGCCTTACATCTTCCCGAACGACCGTGTCGCCGAGAAGGTGATGAAGAGCCCGTTCATGGACGAGGTTCGCAAGGCGGTGCTTGAGAAGACCGGCACGCTGAGGCTCATGGGCCTCAACAATACCGGCGGTTGGCGCGACTTCTTCACCATCGACGTCACCATCAAGACGCCGGCCGACCTTGCGGGCGTGAAGATGCGCACCATCGAGTCGCCGCTGCAGGTCGAGATGGTCAACCTGATGGGCGGCAACCCGACGCCGATTCCGTGGCAGGAGCTCTACACCTCGCTCGCCACGGGCGTCGTGATCGGCACCAAGAACGGCATCACGGACATCGTGAACATGAAGTTCCACGAGTTCCTGAACCGGGTGACGCTCGACCATCACGCCTACATGTTCCTCTTCTGGTGGATGAACGACGACTTCCTGCAGGGCCTCTCGCCCGATCTGAAGCGGACCGTCGCGGCCGGCTTCCACCACATGACGTCGATGGCCTCGGACGACCCGAAGTTCACGGCGCTCGCCGGCTATGCGGCCTTCAAGGAGAAGGGCGGCCAAGTCTATGTGCCGACGCCCGAGGAGAAGGCGCAGTTCGTCGAGTCCGTGCAGCCGCTGAAGCAGTGGTATGTGGAGCGCTTCGGCGACAAGTGGCTGAAGCTGCTTGAGGCGTCCATCGCCGAGGCCGAGAAGGAAATCGAGGAGGAGGACATGCGGCTGCTCAACTAGCGGCGCCGCACATCCCGAAAGTTCACCCGCGGCCGGCGCCTGCCGGCCGCGGGTTTTCTTTTGCCGGATGCCGGGACGCCGTGTCCGGCAGCGCCCGTTATGCTATCTCTCGGCCGATACCGGTTCGCCCGGGGGAGAAAGGAAACGCCATGCTGACGAGACGCAGTCCCGACACTGTCCACGCCCCGCGCGGTTATTCGCATTCGGTGGAAGCACCCGCGGGTGCGACCTGGGTTTACATTTCGGGCCAGGTGGGCATTCGGCCCGACGGCACTCTCGCCGAAGACGCGCGCGGCCAGATCGACCAGGTCTGGGTCAATCTCGGCCTGCAGCTGGAGGCGGCTGGGCTCTCGCAGGAGAATATCGTCAAGGTCAACGTGTTCCTCACCCGCCGCGAGGACATCGACTATTACCGCGAGAGCCGGGGCGCCTTCCTCGGCGACAGCCCGCCGGCCTCCACCCTGCTGTTCGTGGCCGGCCTCGCCGACCCGGCGATGGTCGTCGAGATCGAGGCGATCTGCGCCAAATGAGCTTCGCCGCCCTCAAGGAGCGCTTCGGAACCCGGTTCAGCACCGCCGAGGCCGTGCGCGGCCACCACGGCAAGGACGCGACCTTCCACGAGCCCCACCCGCCGGACGCCGTCGTCTTCCCGGAGACGGTGGAGGAAGTGCAGGAGGTTGTCCGCGCCTGCCACGAGTCGGGGACGCCTATCGTTCCCTTCGGGGCCGGCACCTCGCTGGAAGGCCATATCGGCGCGCTGGGGGGCGGCATCACCATCGACCTGACCGGCCTCGACCGTATCCGCGCCGTCCATGACGAGGACATGACCTGCTTCATCGAGCCGGGCGTCACGCGCAAGCGGCTCAACGAGGAGCTGCGCGATACCGGCCTGTTCTTTCCTATCGACCCGGGCGCCGACGCCTCGCTCGGCGGCATGGTGGCGACCGGGGCCTCCGGTACCAACGCGGTGCGCTACGGCACCATGCGCGAGAACGTGCTGGGCCTGGAGGTCGTGCTGCCGGACGGACGCCTGATCCGGACCGGCACCCGCGCGCGCAAGTCCTCGGCGGGCTACGACCTGACGCGCCTCTATATCGGCTCCGAGGGCACGCTCGGGATCGTCACCGGCATCCACCTCCGCCTTTACGGCATCCCGGAGAGCATCGCTTCCGCGGTCTGCGCCTTCCCGTCGGTGGATGCCGCCGTGGACGCCGTCATCCTGACAATCCAGTCCGGCATTCCGGTCGCGCGGATCGAGCTGCTGGACGAGGCACAGATGGACGCCTGCAACCGCTATTCCCGGCTCGACTATGCGCCTTCCCCACACATCTTCTTCGAGTTCCACGGCACGCCGGCCGGGGTCGCCGAGCAGGCAGAGGCGACGGGCGCCATCGCGCAGGAATTCGGCGGCTCGGACTTCGCCTGGTCCACAACCACGGAGGAGCGCAACCGGCTCTGGCAGGCGCGCCACGACGCCTTCTTCGCCGCGATTGCGCTGCGCCCCGGCTGCGAGGGCTGGCCGACCGATGTCTGCGTGCCGATCTCGCGGCTTGCGGAGTGCATTGCCGAGACGCGGGCCGATCTCGCTTCCGCGCCCTTTCCGACGCCCATCGTCGGCCATGTTGGCGACGGCAATTTCCACGTGATCTTCGTCATAAGGACGGAGGACGCCGAGGAGGTGCGGATCGCGACCGAACTCAACGAGCGCCTGGTGCGCCGCGCGCTCGCCATGGGAGGCACCTGTACGGGCGAGCACGGGATCGGCTACGGCAAGATGCACTGGCTCGAGGCGGAGCATCCCTCGGCACTGCCGGCGATGCGCGCCATCAAGCGTGCGCTCGACCCGAAGAACATCATGAACCCGGGAAAGATCGTCCGCCTGTGAGCCCACGACTGCTGGTGTTTGCCGGATCGGTGCGCCGGGACTCGTTCAATGCCCGGCTGGCCCGTTTCGCGGCGCGCGAGGCGGAGGCCGCCGGTGCGCAGGCAACCCTTCTCGATATCGCCGATTTCGGCCTGCCGCTCTACAATGGCGACCTCGAAGCCGATGAGGGCCTGCCGGCCGGCGCGGTCCGCCTGAAGGAGCTGTTCCTCGCCCATGACGGCTTCCTGATCGCGTCGCCGGAGTATAACGGCTCCATCTCGCCCCTCCTGAAGAACGCCATCGACTGGGTGTCCCGGCCCGTCGCCGGACAGCCGCCGCTGGTCTGGTTCAGGGGCAAGGTCGCGGGCCTCATGGCGGCGTCGCCGGGCGCGCTCGGCGGCTTGCGGGGCCTTGCGCATGTGCGGCAGATCCTGTCCGGCATCGGCGTCGTCGTCGCGCCGGCGCAACACGCCGTCGCGCGGGCCGGCGAGGCCTTCGACGGCGAGGGTGCGCTTGCCGAGGACCCCCACGGCAAGGCGGTCCGGCAGGTCGTGCGGGAGACCGTCCGGCTCGCCGCGAAGCTGAACGCCTGACGGTTTCCGGTGGCCGGTCCGCCGATCTTCACCTTGCGCGAAGCGGAACTCGGCTTCGGCGGCGCGAGCCTGTTTTCCGAGGTTGGCTTCGGCATTGCGCGCGGCGACCGGGCCTGCCTGATCGGCCGCAACGGTTGCGGCAAGTCCACCCTGATGAAGGTGATCGCCGGCGAACTGGAACTCGACCTCGGCGAGCGTTACGCCCAGCCCGGCATCCGTATCGCCTATCTGCACCAGGACCCGCCGGTCGATACCGGGGCGCTTGTCCGGGACTATGTGCGCCGGCCCCCGGACGATGGACCGCCCGCCCCGGACCATGCCGTCGCCGCGATGCTGGACCGGCTCGAACTCGACCCGGACCGGCGCATGGCGACGCTGTCCGGGGGCGAGAGCCGGCGGGCGGAACTCGCGCGCGTGCTGGCCGTCGCGCCGGATATCCTGCTGCTGGATGAGCCGACCAACCATCTCGACCTGCCTGCCATTGAGTGGCTGGAACGCCTCATTCGCGGCTATGAAGGCGCGGTCGTCACCGTCAGCCACGACCGGCGCTTCCTCGCGGACGTCACCGACCGCATCCTCTGGCTGGAGCGCGGCCGGCTGCGCCAGACCGGCCGAGGCTTCGCCGCCTTCGAGGAATGGTCGGAAGCGGTGATCGCGGAGGAGTTGCGCCGCCAAGAGAAGCTCGACCGGCGGATCGCCGAGGAGACCCGCTGGCTGCATCGCGGCATCACCGCCCGCAGGAAGCGCAACCAGGGCCGCCTGGCCGCTCTGAACGACATGCGCGAACGCCGCGCCGCCATGCTCGGTGCCCCGCAACGCGCCCGCATCGTGCTCGAGGAAAGCGAAATCAGGAGCCGCATGGCGATCGAGGCCGACAATATCGCCAAGCAATATGGGGGCCGGACCATCGTCGAGGGTTTCAGCACCCGCATACTGCGCGGCGACCGGATCGGCATATTGGGACCGAACGGCGCCGGCAAGACGACCTTGCTGCGCATGCTGATCGGGGAGCTCAGGCCCGATTCCGGCAAGGTCCGCCGGTCAGCCACGTTGCAATCCGCCTATTTCGACCAGCGCCGCGCGTCGCTCGACCTCGATGCCACGCTCAGGCGCACGCTCTGCCCTGAAGGCGGCGATACCGTCTTCGTGCGCGGCCGGCCCCGCCATGTGGTCGGTTATCTGAAGGACTTCCTGTTCGATTTCGACCAGGTCGAGAGCCCGGTCGGGTCGCTGTCCGGCGGCGAGCGCAACCGCCTGCTGCTTGCGCGCACACTCGCGCGCAAGTGCGACCTGCTGGTGCTGGAC
>JAJECZ010000079.1 GCA_022821735.1 Alphaproteobacteria bacterium
CAGTCCTTACGGGCTGTTCACCCACCGTCAGAAACGGAAGCTGGAACCCGGCCTCACACGCGAGTTCCCCGGCGATGAGCCTTGGCTCAAGCCTATTGTCAAAGATGCCCTGCGGTTCGCGAGAGCGGTGGAGCCATACGATTATCTGCGGTGCGATTTCCGGTTCGGTCCCTCGGGACACGCCTTCCTCGAGTTCAATCTCGCCTGCTCGATCGGCAGCGCGATGGCCTTCGCGCAAAGCGCGGCGCGTGCAGGCATATCCTCGGAGGCGCTGGTCGAGCACATTCTGGTCACCAGCCTCGACCGGCAATGGGGTCAGGACGCCGCCGAACCGCCCCCCAGATAACGTATCGCCACGGTCGTTATGTCGTCGCTCTGCTCGACGCCGGTCGAGAACGCCTCGACCGACGCGCGCATCGCGTCGCAAATGGCGTCCGGCGACGCCCCGGCATGGGCCTCCAGCTCGGCTTCCAGGCGCGGCTCGCCGAATTGGTCGCCCGCCTCGTTGAAGGCCTCGTTCACGCCATCCGTGTAGAGGAACAGCGTCTCGCCGGGCGCCAGCGTGGTTTCGCGTTCCTCGAAACTGAAGCCCGGCATAATCGCGAGCGCCAGGCCGGGGTCCATCGGCAGCGTCGATAATTGCCCGTCGCCGTCGATCCGGTAAGTCGGGTTGTGTCCGGCATTGGCGAACGTCACATGGCCGGATTCGGTATCGACGACCGCATAGAATGCGGTCACGAACATCATCTGCTCGTTCTCCGCCTCCAGCATGTCGTTCAGGGCGGTCAGCACCCTGCCCGGCGATTCGCCGATCAGCGCTGTGGCCTTGAGCAGGGTCCGCGCGATCAGCATGAAGAATGCAGCGGGAATGCCCTTGCCCGATACGTCCGCTATGACCAGGCCGATGCGGCGCTCGTCGATGGCGAAGTAATCGTAGAAATCGCCGCCCACCTCCTTGGCAGGGACCATCCGGGCCGCGATCTCGACCGTCCGCTGGGGCGGCGTTTCGCGCGGCAGCACCGAGAGCTGCAGGTCGTGGGCGATGGACAGCTCCCGTTCGATCGCGACGAGGCGCTCCTTGTGCTTGAGCGCCTCGCGGAGTTCTTCGATGAGTTCCGTCAGCCGGCCGTGCTGTTCGCGGATACGCTGCGCCATCTGCTCGAACACGAGCGTGAGGGCCTCGAATTCGTCGCTTGCGCCCTCCCGCTCAAGTCGGGCGAGCTGGTCGGTAACCGCCTGCCTGGCTTCCGCACCGACCGTCGAGGTTAGCCCGGCCATCTGTTGACGCAGAAAGCGTTCGCGCCGCCTTTGCGCCCGGCGTCGCTCGGCGGACAGCCGCTCGACTTCCCCCAGGGAGCTGCGGTAGGCCTCGACCGCCTTGGCGATGCGGGCGATTTCGTCCGTGCCCGCCGCCTGTTCGATCCAGACGCCGCGCCGGCCGGCCGAGAGCGCCTCCAGCACGCCGATCACCCGGTCGAGAGGCTGCAGGGAGCCGCGCAAGTTCGCGTACAGGGCCCAGAGCGCGATACAGGCAAACACGGCTGCCGCCCCGAAAAAGGCAATCCGCAACGCCTGCTGGCGCGCGACGAGCTCGCTGACATCCGCGATGACGTGCAGCGCGGCCAGACGCCCGCCGTTCAACGCCGGGATGTTGGTGATCGTCGCCGCATAGTCGCTGTTGTCACCGTCGAAGCTCTGCCAGAGCGGCGGATCGGTCCCAAAGATCAATCCGCCTTCGCTTCCGACCAGGAATGCCTCTCCGCCGAGCACCGCCCCGGCTTCCAGAACGGCCGAGGCCAGCGGGACGCTGCCGGCAACGATCAGTACATCGCCGCGCTCCGGGTCTCCGAGGGCCTCCGCAACCGTCCAGACGGGCTTTCCGTCGGCATCGATATCGCCCCCGCTCGCCCGCCTTCCGGTATCGACGATCCGCTTGGCGACGCGCGGTGACAAGGGGTTTCGCCCCACGAACAGGCGCCCTCCTCCCTCTTCGGAGGGATCGAAGGTCACCAGCCGTTCGAGCCCGATTCCCGCGGCGATGTCTTCGATCAGGCGCGCCGCAAGCAGGGTATCGCCGTCAAGCAGGGCGGAGCGGATGGTTTCATTCGTGCGCAGCGGCGACAGCAGGCGCGCGACCGTATCCGTCTCGCGTTGCGACAGGGTTTTCCAGACAGTCCTCAGCGCCGTCTGGCGGTCTTCGTCATAGCTCTCGGCCAGCAGGCGTTCGCGAACGACGCTGCCGTAGCCCAAGCCGATCATCAGTAACAGCCCGGCAAGGCTGATGATGATCGTGAGCCGCAGGCGGATCGAGACGTTTCTGCCGAAACGGCCGACTTCGGTGGGCGGCACCGGAGTGATATCCCGGAACACCGGCTCCAGCCGTTGCACCACCCCCCGCCGGACCCGCTCCAGCGAATCGCGGACCGTGCGCCCTACCGCGGCATCGCGAGCGTCTTCCGCCTGCTCCAGGGTTGCGTCGAACCGCGCCCGGAGGCCGTGCAGCACTGCATTGAACGCGCGGGCCGCATAGCCGATCTCGTCGCGCTGTCCCAGTTCTCCGAGCAATACCGGGCGGCCGCCTGCCGCCTGCGCAATGCCGTCGTCGAGCCTTTGCATGCGCCGGCCCACCCGCAATGTCAGGATCAGCACGCACAACAGGCCAACGGCCGTACCGATGGCGGCCGCAACGGCGAAACCCGGCCAATTGCGGCGCAGGATATGCGTCACAAAGTCCTTCTCGACGGCCACATGCAGCAGGGCCAGAGGGTAGTCCGCCGGCCCGATCGGACGGATGTCGATCGAGAGGTCGCCGATGACATGGCGGCTCCGGGCCTCTGTCATCCCTCCCGCCAGGCGCCGCTCCTCAAATCCGGTGTCGGCAGATTCGAGAACCTCCGCGAGCCGGTCGCGCGCAATGCCGCTGAGATAGACCGGCTCTTTTTCCGGCGACGTCACCGCAATGAATCGAATGTCGGGATTTTCGTCAAGGAAGCGCTGGAAGAAGGGC
>JAJECZ010000207.1 GCA_022821735.1 Alphaproteobacteria bacterium
GGGCTGCGCGCGAAGGCGGCATGGAGCTGGTCCGGCAGCGCCCGGTCGTCCGAGAACCGCCCCCGCCCGGTCAGCAACCGGAAATCCTCCACCCGGCGAACGGACCGGCCGATCATGTTTCGCACTCCGCGCCGATATGCGTTGTCAGCTTATGCCCGGTCTTCATGCGCCGCGAGGCCTTTCGACCCTGACAGCCCTTCAACTCCGGTCCGCGGAGGAGTATTCCCACGACCGTTGTCCCCGGCTGTCCATGAGCGAGGCCGGGCGGAGGAGTGTCTGAGATGACCGGCGTTCGTTGGGCCTGGTTCCTTCCGGCGGCGCTGCTGTGGCTTCCCGCCGGCGTTGCGGCGGCGCTGCTGGCGCGGATATTCCCGCTGCCGGTCGATGCCGGGCAATGGTGGGTGCCGGTCGCCGCCATGCCCTGCGGCCTGCCGCTGGCCGGGGCGTGGCTCGCGCTTCGCCGCGCCGGATGGAGCGGGACGGCGTGGGCGGTCGCGGCCCCGCTAGGCGCGCTCACGGCGCCGGTCGTGCTGGCCGGCAGCGTATCGGGGTCCTGGAGCATGGCCTGCTACGCGATTCTGCTCAGCCTGCCGGCCTGGTCGGCATACGGAGCGCTCAGCCGCCTGAACGCGACGCAGGCCGTGACATCGGTGAGAAATCCGGGCTACGCTGAACCCAGCCTGCGATTATCGAGGGGAGGACGCCGCTCATGCAGACCCGCGCCGCCGTAGCCCTGGAAGCCGGCAAGCCGCTCAGCATCGAAACCGTGGAACTCGACGGCCCGCGCGAGGGCGAGATCCTGGTCGAGATCATGGCGACCGGCGTCTGCCACACCGACGCCTACACGCTCTCCGGAGCCGACCCGGAGGGGCTGTTTCCCGCCGTTCTGGGCCATGAGGGAGCTGGCGTGGTCGTCGATACCGGCCCCGGCGTGACCACGCTCAAGCCCGGCGACCATGTGATTCCGCTCTACACGCCGGAATGCCGCCATTGCAAATTCTGCCTCTCAGGCAAGACCAATCTCTGCGTCGCGATCCGCGAGACCCAGGGCCAGGGCCTGATGCCGGACGGCACCAGCCGTTTCTCCATCGGCGGCGACAGGCTGTTCCACTATATGGGCACCTCGACCTTCTCCAACCACACGGTGATGCCGGAGATTGCGGCGGCGAAGATCCGCGAGGACGCGCCCTTCGACAAGGTGTGCCTTATCGGCTGCGGCGTCACCACCGGCCTCGGCGCGGTGCTGAACACGGCCAAGGTGGAGCCGGGCGCCAATGTCGTCGTGTTCGGGCTCGGCGGCGTCGGCCTCTCCGTCATCCAGGGGGCGCGCCTTGCCGGCGCCAACATGATCGTCGGGGTCGACATCAACCCCGCCAAGGCCCCGCGCGCCGAGCGCTTCGGCATGACCCATTTCGTCAACCCGAAGGAGGTCGAGGGCGACCTGGTGCCCTATCTCGTCGATCTCACCGGCGGCGGCGCGGACTATTCCTTCGAGTGCATCGGCTTGGTCGAGACCATGCGCCAGGCGCTGGAATGCGCCCATCGCGGCTGGGGCGAGAGCATCATCATCGGCGTCGCGGGCGCGGGCCAGGAGATTTCCACCCGGCCCTTCCAGCTCGTCACCGGGCGGGTCTGGAAAGGCACCGCCTTCGGCGGCTTCAAGGGCCGGCGCGACGTGCCGAAGATCGTGGACTGGTACATGGACGGCAAGATCGAGATCGACGACATGGTGACCCACACCATGGGCCTCGAGGCGATCAACGACGCCTTCGACCTGATGCACGAGGGCAAGTCGATCCGCAGCGTCATCCGCTTCTGATCCGCCGGGCGGAGGGCAGAGGGCGATGAAGACGCTGCTGCTGCTCCGCCATGCCAAGGCGGGCGTCGGCGCACCCGACCGCGACCGGGGGCTGACCGGCCGCGGCCGCCGCCAGTCCGCCGCCGCCGGGCGCTACCTCGCCGCCGAGGACCTCCTGCCCGACCTCGTCATCTGCTCGGACGCCCGCCGCACGCGTGAGACGCTCGACGGGCTCGCCCTCGGGGAAGGAACGGCGGTGCAGTTCACCCCCGACCTCTATGACGGCCATGTGCCGGAACTGCTGGCCCTTGTCCGCGGCATCGGGAACGACAGCACTTCGTGTGTGCTGGTGGTCGGCCACAACCCGACGATCTCGGACGCCGGGCGCTATCTCGCCCGCGAGGGCGATCCGGCGTCGCTGTCGCGCCTGGCGCTGGGCATGCCGACTTCGGGGCTCGCCGTGCTGAAATTCGAGGCCGCGGACTGGAGCGCGGTCGGCGCGGGCACGCTCACCCGGCTGCTCCGGCCCGCCGACTATCCCGAGGCGGGCTGAAGGCGGCCGGTCCGCCTCCTGCTGCGATTCGGACTCTTCCGCCCGCATCTGAAAGCCTCTAAGGTCGCCGCTGCTGTAAACTCAGGGAGGCTCTACATGCTCATCCGCACCGCACTCACCGGCCTTGCCGCGGCGGCGCTTGCTGCAGCCAGCGTTCTGCCCGCTGCATCGGCGCCGGAGCCCGTCAAGATCCGTATCGCGTCCGACCACACGCCGCCGCCGCATCCGGCCGCGCTGGCGGAAATCCTGTTCCAGGAGCGCCTGGCGGAGGAAATCCCGGGCTCCGAGGTCCTGCTCTTCCCGTCGAAGGCGCTCTATTCGGTGCCGGAGGCGGTCGAGGCCATGACCGAAGGCAACCTGGAGATGACCTGGGGCCAGTTCGGCAAGACGGCCCAGATCGATCCCTTCATGGCCGTGGTGGTAGGCCCGATGCTGCTGACCACGCCCGGCGCCATCGACGCGATCGACGGCTTCGAGACCTATGCCATGCTGGTGAAGCGCTTCGAAGAGCTGCATGACATCAAGATCTTCGGCTCCGCGCATCTCAGCTTCTACATGGGCGCGGGCTCGGGCTCCCGCCTGCTCAAGCCGGAGGATTTCGCCGGCCGCAAGATCCGGTCCATGAGCCCGGTCGAGAACGCCGCGCTGTCGGCCTGGGGCGCGAACCCGACCACCATGGCCTTCGGCGACGTGCCGCCGGCGCTCGAGACGGGCGTCATCGACGGCTTGCTGACCAGCCTCGGCGGCTTCAACGTCGTCAAGGACCAGGCGCCCTTCTTCACCGTCGCGGGCATCAACGGCATCGTCGGCGACTATTACTGGATCGGCGCCAGCATGAGCTGGTGGAACTCGCTTGACGCGGAGCAGCAGGCGATCGTCGAAAGGCTGATCGTCGAGGAGATGCTGCCGTTTGCGAAGAAGGCCAACTGGTGCAACGACAAGCGCATGATCGACAAATACGGCACCGAGGATCCCTCCAAGCCCGGCATCTACATCATGACCGCGGACGAGGCCGGCGTGCTGGCCGACGCGCTCGGCTCCGGCACGGCCGACCATATCAAGAAGAGCACCCCGGCCGATGCCGACGAGTGGGTGGACAAGTTCGCCATGGAGGCGAAGGCCGCGGTCGCCGCCAACCCGATGGGCTCGCACTGGCTCGAGGACACCGACTGCTCCGAGATCGAGCCCTGGTTCGAGCGCTTCGCCAAGAAGAAAAAGAAGTAGTCGAGCTGCCGCTGCGGGGGGTCCCTGAGGCCCCCCGCTACTTCTTTACCCGCGTGAACCGAAGGCGGCCCGGATGACCGACAGTTCCACCGACATGCCCGAACCTGTCGGCATCGACCTGGCCATCGACCGTGCGTACCGCGCGCTGCACTTCCTGCTCGACAAGGTCGTGGCCCGCATCGCCGCCATCATCCTGCTCAGCGGCACGCTGCTCGCCTGCATCGAAATCGTGCGCCGCTACATTCTGGGCGTGGTCTTCGACTGGGGGCAGGACGCCGTCACCTACGTCTCCATCGCAGCGGTCTTCATCTATTTCGCCGTCACGCAGGCGTCGCGCTCGCATCTGGCCGTGCTGGCGCTGCTGGACCTGCTGCGCAGCCGGGGCTATGTCCGCACCGTGCTGGCGATCCGGGTGTTCGTGTCCGGCATCTCGCTCACCCTGTTCACGGCGCTGGCATATTGGGGCCTGCCGGCGGTGGAGCGCGCCGAGAAGCTCGGCCGCACCACCCAGAGCATGGTGATCCTGATCTGGCCGTTCCAGGCCTGCCTGGTCATCGCGTTTGCGCTGATGGCGCTCGTCACCCTGTTCCACCTCTACCAGGACGCGCAGGCGCTGCGCGGCAAGACCGTGTTCCCCTGGGCCCCGGTCGAGGAAGGGATCGAGATCTGACATGGGCTGGCTCGGCTCAGGCCTGATCGCGTTGCTCGCCCTCGGCGCGCCCATCGGCGTTGCGCTCGGCGGGGCGGCGGTCGCCTTCATTCTCTACGACCCGGTGCTGTCGGCGAACACCGCCTTCCGCGCCTTCTTCAGCTTCGTCAACAAATACACGCTCATGGCGATCCCGTTCTTCATCTATGCGGGCTTCCTCATGGAGCGCACGGGGCTGATCTCCAAGCTGTTCAAGTTCGCGGACGCCATCATCGGCTGGCTGCCGGGCGGCTTCGCCTACGCCACCCTGATCGCGGCCGTGCTGTTCGGCGCCATCTCCGGCTCCAGCACCGCCATGGCGGCGGCGATGGGCGTCATCGCCTATCCGGAGATGATCCGGCGCGGCTATCCGGTCTGGATGGCCGCCGGGGTGATCGCCTGCGGCGGCGGCATCGCCATCCTGATCCCGCCTTCGATCACGCTCATCCTGTTCGGCATCATCACCGAGGAGTCGATCGTCAAGCTGTTCTTCGCGGGCTTCGTGCCCGGCATCCTGCTGGCGATCTCGGATGCGGTCATCATCGTCTTCATCGCCTGGAGGCTGAAGCTGCCCGCGGGCGAGTTCAGCCTGGGCAACCTCTGGCATTCCACCGTCGAGGCGCTGCCGGCCATCCTGATGCCGGTCTTCGTGCTGGGCGGGCTTTACGGGGGCGTGTTCACGCCGACCGAGGCGGGCGCGGCGTCCTGCGCCTATGCGCTGATCTACGGCCTGGCGGCCCGGCGCGGCGCGTTCCTGCGCGAGCTCCTGCCGACGACCATGCGCGCGGCCAACCTCACCGCCATCGTCTTCTTCCTGCTGGGCTGCGTCGGCGTCTTCCAGTTCCTGCTCGCCAACAAGGGCTGGCCGCAGGAGGTCGCCACCTGGGTGGGCGCGCAGGGCCTCTCGGCCATGGGCTTCCTCATCGTGCTGCTGGCTGTGTTGCTGGTCCTGTCCATGTTCCTGACGGGCGTGGCGATCCTGGCGCTGACGGTGCCGATCATCTATCCCGTCTCGCTGACGCTCGGCATCGACCCGATCCATCTCGGCATATTGTTCGCGCTCGCGGTGGAAATGGGCGGCGTGATCCCGCCGGTCGGCCTCAACCTGTTCGCTGTGAGCGGCACGACCGGGGTGCCGGTGACAAGGGTGATGAAGGGCGCGATCCCGTTCCTGTGTACGGACGGCATCGTGCTCGTCCTCGTGCTGCTCTTCCCCATCCTCGCCCTCTGGCTGCCCAACTCCATGGTCCAGTCGGTGTTCAACTAGCGCACACGCTGCGCCCGAAGTCGGAGGGCTGCGTCATGTCCGGGCCCGGAAACGAAGCCGCCGCCACCCGCCACGCCCCCGTCGTCCGGCGGCCGGCGGACCATCCGGGGCACCGGGGGCGCTTCGCCAATGTGACGCGGATGGTCTTCCACCCGACGCCGGAGCGCCCGAACACGCCCAATGCCGGCCTCGTCACCTACGAGCCGGGCGCGGGCTTCCCGCTGCACAGGCACGATTTCGCCCAGCTCTGGTATGTGGCCGAGGGCGAGTGTCGCTTCGGCGACCGGACGCTCACCGCCGGCGACATGGTCTATATGGAAGACCCGCATTTCGAGCACGAGATGCACACCGAGACCGGCTGCACCATCGTCTTCATGCAATATCCCGGCCCCACCACCGGCGCGCGCCCGATCTACGAAGGCCGCTTCGACGGCAGGGAAGCTGCGGAAGGCGTGAAGCCGGACTTGCAGCGGTAGCGGTTCGCCGCCCCGCCGGCCGTCAGTCCGTCTCGACCGGGTCGCCCGCGCCGGCGCCGCGCGCACGCGATTCGGCGCTTTCCGGCACATGGGTCCGGGCGCCCCACCGGGCAAGGCGGGCGTAAACATCCCTGTCCACCGGGATGCTGCCGTCGAGGCGCGGCAGGTCGGGCGGCCTTGCGCCGCCGCCGCTCCGTTCGATCCGGACCGTCTCCGCGAGGGCCATGCCTTCGAGTGCGCGGCAGGACCCGCCGGCGGATTGCGGACCGATCCCGATTACCGGCGTCCGCGCCCCGACCGATACGGCCAGCCGCGCGCCGCACACGCCGGCGACGCCGGCCAGGAACGGCACCGCCAGCAGCGGCCGGCGAACCCCGGCGAGAACGAGCGCGCCGCCGGCGTCGAACGGAAGCGACCCGGCCGCCCGGTCGGCCAGGGTCATCCCGGCGAGCAGCCCGTCCATCTCCCCCGCTTCCCCGCGCCACACCGCGCCTTCGGGGACCGGGAAGCAACGCCGCCAGTCCGGCACGGACAGGCGTTCGAGCGTGCCCTCCAGCGCCGCGAGGCCGGCGAGGCCCCGCGCCTCCAGCCAGCGCGCCGCCCGCCCGGCCTCCCCGGCTACGCCCCAGGGCAGGCCGGCGCCGCGCGCCGCCCCGGTCGCCAGCGCCCGGATCTCGTTCAGCGAGCAGAGCATCGGTTCAGCCATCGGGAGGGGGATAGATCCAGTCGTCCGGCGGCATTGCATGCAACTCGTCGGGATAGGGCGCGTGGCAGAACATGTTGATGCGCAGCCAGCGGTCGGACCTCGGATCGAAACGGGTGGCGCCGAAAAAGGCCAGCTTGCAGCGCAGCAGGTCGAGCGGCAGCAGATCGGCGCCCACCAGATTGTCGCGAATATGGCCATACGGCCCGAGGTCCGGGTCGCGGAGCCAGCGGACGGTGTGGCGGTGCTCGGGGCGGCGCAGCAGGAAATCGGCGAGCGTCTCGTCCGGCGCCGCCTCGCGCAGGTCGGCGTGACAGGCGGCAATGTCCCGGCCGGTCGCCAGCGGCAGTTCCCGGTCCGCGCCCGGCTCTTCCCACCGTTCGCCCAGCCGCGGCTCCAGCTTGTTCGCCGAGACGTACCAGAAGCGCGCCTGGGCATCCGGCCTCGCGTAATCCGGCTCCAGCGCCCAGCCGTGCCGGTCCTCGATGGCGCCCAGCAGGTCCCTGACACGGCCGGAGAGGCCGGCCGGCAGCATTTCCGCCTCTTCGACGGCCATGCGGTCGGCGAGGTTGTCGACGAGGCCGCCATGGGGTTCGATGAGCAGGGACACGGTGAGTTCCTGGCCTTCGAGCGACAGGCGGTCTGCCGCCCAGTCCCGGATTCGGGCCCAGGGCGCGGCCGTCTCCGGGACGAGGCCGGCGGCAAAGGCGTCGAGCCGGCCCAGATCATCCGCCAGCCGGGCGATTTTTCCCGCCTGCACCGGATCGGCCACGGTCCAGGCGGCGGCATCGGCGCGCGCGCGGGCGACCCATTGCCGGAATTCGCGCCGGGCTGCTGCGGAGGCCTTCTCCTGCGCGCAGACCCGGGCCAGCGCCAGTTCGCGGCATTCGATCCAGCGGGCGAACAGGGCCGGACGGTTGACGATGAACGGGCCGAGGCCGAGGCCGGTCGAATTGCCGATGCCGAGCCGGCGCCGGAGCGACCGGTCCAGCGGCGCGGCGCTGGCGCCGCCCCCGGCCCGCGCCATGTGATCGGCGAGATCGGCGACGAACTGCCGGATCATCCAGACCGTCAGCATCTCCATGCGGAACGGGCCGCCGAAACCGGGCCGGCCGGCATAGCGCTGGCGGTCCGCAATGCCGA
The DNA here is from genome assembly GCA_022821735.1 of Alphaproteobacteria bacterium. Lineage (GTDB taxonomy): Bacteria > Pseudomonadota > Alphaproteobacteria > Bin95 > Bin95 > Bin95. The sequence goes on from JAJECZ010000207.1 coordinate 7,853, forward strand.
ACTTGCCGTTGCCGTAAACCGCCGTCGTCCGCATGACATAACCGGTCTCGTCGAGGCGCGCCGCGGCCGGCTGCCGCCCCGCCGCCAGGCAATCCACGACATGGTCGAACAGCCGGGCGCTCCTGTTGGCTCGGGAGAGGATCAGGTCGGTGTGGCGGTAGCGTCCGGCCTCCTGCCTCGGCGCATGGGCGCGCAAACGGTCGAGCTCGCTGTCATCCGGTATGCCGTCATACAGCACGAAGGTGGCGTCCCAGGCTTCGGCGATCACCCGGTCGGTGCGCATCGCCGGGTCGAGGTCATGCGCGAAACAGACCAGCGAATAGTCCCGCTCCGGTGCCCGCGCGGCATAGACTGCCGTGCCGACGCCGTCGCATCCGATCTCCCAGCGGTCGTAGCCGAAGCGGTAGCCGCCGGCCGCCACCTGGCGCAGCATCGCCCTGAGGAAACTCAGCCGCGTCTGGTGGAACGCGCCCAGGCGGGCGAGGCGCATGACCGTTTCCGGCGCCCGCAGCGTCAGGCCGCGCCCGGTCCGGTCGTCTTCGACGGGGCCGAAGTCTCCGGGGGCGTCCGGACCGGGCCGGCGTCTCGGGACGTTGGACATGCTTTACGCCTTCGGGCAGCCGCGCATTCCCGCCTTCCCACACGCCCGCTGCGCATCCGCCGGAAGGTCGAATCGGGCTGATCCTGACACAGGTCGGGGCCGATGCCGATACGGTCCGCGCCGACCGGACACGCCATGCAGCCGGGCGTCGGGGCCGGGTCGCTTCCGACGGGGACGGGGTCTTCGGGCCGAAGATCACGGCTTGTTCATGAAAATGGAAAAATTTCATGCAAAGGGCTTGACCTCCGGGGCACCCGCGATTAGATGGGGCCGAAGGAAGCGGTATCCGGAGGCTGCTTCCCCTCGCGTCGGCGCCGGCGCAAAAAAACACCCGCTGAACCGAGGGGAGACGTGCGCCCTGCGCCTGGCTCGCGCGCGCGGGCAATCAGGCGCGCGAGCCGCGCCGGCGCAACCGCGCGCGGGCGCGCGCGCGTTACGGGCGAAACAGGGTCCCGCCGCACCGGGTAGCCGGGCGGCGAAACGAATGGAACGGAGACGGATCGAGAGGAAAGCCCGATGCCGAAAACAGGAAGCCGGGGAACCCGGAACATGACAAAACATGACATTTCATGACACTCCCGGCTTACCCCGCAACCGGAACGGGACGGGAACGGCAGGGAGGATCGATGCTGGAACACAAAACGGGAAAATCCGTGGAACATGACAAAACATGACATCTCATGACACATCGCTGGAGCGGGCCCCTGGGGTCGGGCAAAGCGGCCGGCATCTGTCCCTGCATTCCGTTGGCGGGCCCCCTGTGGCAGAGTGGGCGCCGTGCGGGCGGCAGCGGCAGGGAGGGCCGGGACGATGTTCGACAAGGGGCATCTGGAGTTCCACAGCGTCGATCTGGACTCCGGCTGGGAGGTCCCGGAGGGCTATCCGGCCGGCATCGAGCAGAAGATACTGGCCGGCGGGCTCGACGAGGCCGCGGGCCAGGGCAACCGCTCGCGCCTGCTGCGCTTCGCGCCGGGCGCCTTCACCACGGAGCCCTTCGTCCATGACTACTGGGAGGAAGTCTATCTGCTCTCGGGCGATCTTGCCGTCGGCGTCGGGCAGGATGCGGAGACATTCGCGCCCAACACCTATGCCTGCCGTCCGCCCGGCGCCTATCACGGCCCGTTCCGCTCTGACGGCGGGTGCATGCTGCTCGAAATCCACTATTACGCCTGAGGCGGGACCGCGCCCTATTTGCGCCCCAATTGGCGGCTACTGTCCCGTCCG